>DATFLS010000483.1:0-2548 GCA_035267465.1 bacterium | reverse complement strand
CCCTGATGCCGACATCGGGAGCCGATATCATTGATATCGACTGGATGGTGGACATGGGAGCAGCGGCAGAGGCGTTCGGAAGTGCGGCGGTCTGCGGCAATTTCGATCCGGTGGAGGTTATGCGCAATGGCACTCCGGCCGCAGTAAAAAAGGCCACTACACAATGTATGCGCGACGGCGGGAACCACAGTATCAGTGCCGCCGGATGTGAAATTCCTGATGGGACGCCTGAGGAGAATCTGTTGGCCCAGGCTGAAGCGCTCAGGACATTTCAGCATGATTCGCCCTGATTGAAACATCGGATGGAGCAACCAGTCTGAATAAAGATAGGAGTGGACGGCATAGTAACTACCCTGCATAGGCGGGAATCGGAGAATCTGAATGACACTTCCGAATGAAGATGAGAGGTCGAACATATGAGTCAAATCCTGGACGACATTCGCGACGGTATAATCGAGGGACAGGTAGACCATGTGGTTTCACGGGTGCAGCAGGCGCTTGATGAGGAGCTCATGCCGGGTGATATTCTGAACGATGGACTGATAGCAGCCATGGCCGAAGTGGGCCGGCGGTATGAAGCAAAAGAATTCTTCGTCCCGGAGATGTTGATTGCCGCCAGCGCCATGAAAAAAGGTATGAACGTCCTCAAGCCTCATCTGGTGAGCTCGAATGTCAAACCCCGGGGAACGGTTATCGCCGGAACTGTCAAAGGCGATTTACACGATATCGGAAAAAATCTGGTGTGTGTGATGCTGGAAGGCAGTGGATTTGAAATATATGATCTGGGTGTGGATGTCTCTGCGGAACAATTCCTGGAGGCACTGCGATCCCGGGAGGCGAATATCGTGGCTATGTCTGCGCTGCTGACAACCACCATGGTCCAGATGCGCACAACAATGGAGGCCCTGTCCGAATCCGGCGTACGAAACCAGGTGAAGGTGCTGATCGGCGGCGCTCCCGTTAACGAGCGGTTTGCCAGGGAAATTGGCGCAGACGGATATGCGCCTGATGCCTATCAGTCGGTTCAGGTGGCGAACTCTTTAGTGGAATAGCCGGGCATGGTTTTCAACGCGGGCCACGGAGAACATATGAATGGTAACTTGGACTTGGGAGTGTATCTCTGGTGTTTCATCGGAACGAATCATTCATTATCTATTTCCGAAGTCTAATATGAGTCCAATCTAAAACGTACCGAGAAGAAATCATAGCTTGTATTATTAAAAATATATCCTTTGAATAGAATTATTTTACATATAAGTAATAAAATTATTAATTTTATTACTTTATTCATGACAATTCCCCGACAAATCGTTGCAGGCTGTGTTCATTTGTGGTTTCTATAGTTGATTCTAATATCGCAGAGTGAAGGAGGATAGAGTGAAGATAGGTATCATCGGAACCGGCAATATAGGAGGCACCCTGGCGAAACTCTGGGCAGATGCGGGACATCAGGTCATGGTGAGTTCACGCCATCCGGAGCAGCTCACGGGACTGGTGGAGGACATCGGCGAAAACGCCAGTGTGGGAACTGTCGAAGAGGCGGTCCGATTCGGTGAGGTGGTTTTCCTGGCCATGCCCCTGAAGGGGGTGCTGGATACTCTCCCCAAAATAAAAGACGATCTGTCCGGAACAGTCGTACTCGATGCGATGAATCCCTTCCCGAATCGCGACGGGGAAGTTGCGACAGAGATTCAGCAGCGGGGTATCGCCTCCGGAGTGGCCACGCAGGAGCGACTACCGGACTCTAAAGTGGTGCGGGCGTTCAGCAGCGTCTATTATCAGGCGCTGCAAACCGAACATCACCTCCAGGATCACTGGGTGGCCGTTCCCATAGCGGGCAATGATGACGAGGCGAAGACGATGGCAGCCAATCTGGTGCGCGATGCGGGCTTCGAACCGTTTGACCTGGGTTCACTCTCGGATTCCAGGCCGCTGGATCCGGGTGGCTCGCTATTTACCGAAACACTCACTTCAGCGGAAATGCAAAGGAAGCTTGGTACAGACTAGGGTCCCGGTGATCGGTCTCGTCCTGAGCATTATTTTCCTCTCCCGGATAGGGCACGTTTGCGGAAGCAGTCTCCGGCAACAGGCTGAGAATTTATACGAAGAACCATGCTTCAGTACCTCGCTTCCGGAATAATTTTGGGTTTGTCCGCCGGTATGGCCCCCGGTCCAATCCTGGCGCTGGTGATCACGGAAACGCTGAAACACAGTATGAAGGAAGGGATTAAGGTCTCCCTGGTGCCCTTAATCACCGACTTCCCGATAATTGTACTCTCGCTCCTCCTGGTAGGTCAACTGGCCCGCTTCGAATCGGTGCTCGGCCTCATTTCAATTGCCGGATCTTTGTTTGTGCTGTATCTGGCGTATGAAAGTTTTCAAAGCATCAATACCTCCATTCATCCCAGTGATGAAACCCCCAGATCCCTGCAGAAGGGGGTACTGGCGAATCTCCTGAATCCACACCCCTACCTGTTCTGGATCACGGTCGGGGCACCGCTGATACTCAAGGCAACGGAAATGAGCACTGCAGTGGCCGCAGCATTTG
>DATFLS010000482.1:0-6556 GCA_035267465.1 bacterium | reverse complement strand
CAGAGTGGTGGAAACAGCTGGCCGGCGAGAGCGAGGGCAAGGATGGCAAGGGATTGTTTCCGGCAGCTGCTGTGTTCAGCAGGGATTTGCACAGTCTTGGCCAGTGGATTCAGGATGGACCGCGGAATGTCTTCGAAACGTTCCTTATTGTGGAGAAGTCGGATCATACTATTCTGTTGGAAGAAGACGCCGATAATGCGGATGATCTGAATTACCTGGCGGGCAAGAGCTTCGATGAAATAAACCACAAGGCTTACCAGGGGACTGCCCAGGCGCATACCGACGGTGGGGTGCCAAATCTCACCGTATCCATCGAGTCCATAAATGAATACACCGTCGGTGAATTGATCTTCTTCTTTGAAATGGCCGTGGCCATCACCGGTTACCAGTTGGATGTCAATCCGTTCAATCAGCCCGGCGTCGAGGCATACAAAACGAACATGTTTCGTCTTCTCGGCAAACCGGAGGTCTGAATTGCCGTATGGCACGAATGACCATCCTGATAATTTGTTTGATCCTATCTGTTCTTCCGAATCGTTCTGCGACTGCACAGATGAACAGCCCCCGGTCCATTAAGATTGCCACCATCAATGTCTGGTCCGGACTCACCTATCAGGGGAACTGGAAGATGGGGGAATACGAGAACGATCAACGCAGGGCCTGGCGATATCGTGCGCTGGTTGATCACCTTGAGAAAGTCTCCCCGGATGTCATTTGCATCCAGGAAGCCAATCCGCTGCCGGACTTTACGCGGAGACTTGCCCGGGATCTGGGGTATAGAGCCTTCGGGTTCGTCGGGATGGGGGGCATCCATGTGGGAGCGATTGGTCTGCCGGTGAACTTCCGGGAGGGGGATGCCGTACTGGTGCATCCCCGGTTTCGGGCAACCGGACTGGGAAAAGAACAGCTCTCCGGGACCGGATTTGCCAATAACTGGTTTACCTTCCATTTTGAGGAATTAACACAAATTATGGGGGTCCGCATTGCGGCGGATGGCTGGAGTGCCTCGATTTTTAACACGCATTTGCACGCGGGACCCGGTCCGTCCAGTGCCGGGATCGATGATCTCCGGGAATTGCTGCTGAAGGGCGAAATCACCCGGGTGGAGATGAAGACCATCTTACAGGAATACGAACAGAACGAGCAGCGCCGGATCGAGGAGCTGGAAACCGCCATTCGATCCATACAACAGATGGCTCCCCCGGATTCTCCTGTTATTCTGGCCGGTGATTTGAATCTCGAACCGGGTTCGGATGCCTACCAGGTTCTGGTGAACGCCGGATTTCAGGATTCCTATGTGCTGAATCCGAGTGAACAGTACTACACCTGGAATGCCGATGGGAACACCAACATTCAGGAATACTATCAACAGCCTGCAACCTTCAGTACGGTCATGGAGAAAGCACGCTGGCTGTATGACCAGGAATCGAAACGAATCGATTATATCTGGATTCAGGCAGATCGTCAGTCTTATGAAGTGACCGATACCTCCCTGTTCGGCACCACCCGGATTTTCGATGTCCATCCCTCGGATCATTTTGGTTATCTGGCAGAGATTGAGTTTGTGGGAAGTGAGTGAGGGGGAGTGAACAGAGTTCAAACCTCCAATACTCAATACCCAAACCTGCTACATCCCTGCTCCCGGCACGGGAGAGAAAGAACGATCACAGAGTGCCACGAAGTATTGCACAAAGTCGTACAAAGGTAAGAACAGAGATTCATAATGCTCCTTTTGTGGATCGTTGTGATTCCTCTGTGAAATATTGTGCTGGTGAGCATGCATAGCATTCAAGACTTCGAGCGTGCAAGAATTCACAAATCCATATTCCTCTGATGAATCAGGACAGGCAGTGGTTTCTGCCACAGATTCATCAAATTCTCCCGAAAAAGTTGAAATTCACCGGAAAATCACTTATAAAGGTATATGAGTGGGTCGCTGATAAATCACTGGGAACGAAATACATGGAGGGTATTTACTATGCCTGAATTACTTGATACACAGACCATTGATGATCATGTCAATCAGTTAACCGGATGGGAAAAGGAAGGGAATGCCATTACCCGGACGCTCAAATTCGGCGGGTTCCCGGAAGCCGTTCAGTTCGTGAATAAACTGGTGGAACCGGCGGAATCCATGAATCATCATCCCGATATAGAGATCAGTTATAATACCGTAAATCTGTCCCTCACCACGCACAGCGAGGGTGGCCTCACGGATAACGATTTCCAGCTGGCAGAGCAAATTAATAAACTGGCGTGAGGCTCGCCCTTCTTCCGCACGCCTCCCTCCGTTGACAGCAGGCAGTTGGCAGTGAGCAGTAGGCAGATAGCAAGGGGGCAAGCCGGTCGGGAGATCGTAATTGGATGAATCGGGAGCGATACGCCTCGGTTACGGACAAGATCACATACGGTTGTAGAAACAGTCCGGATTATGCAGACAGGAGAAATGTATGTCCGGTACATTTATGGCGCTGGACATTGAGACGGTTCCCCGATGTGAATACTCGGATTTATCCCCGACCGTGCAGGCGTGGGTGGATGGGAAATTAGCACGGATCAATGCGGGCCGGGAAGAGGACGATGAGTGGGATTATGTGAAACTGGCCAGCCTGGACTGGGATCTCGGTAAAGTCATCTGTATTTCCCTGGGATTATATAACGAATCCACCGGGAGTATCCGGCTGAAATCGCTGATCGACCGGGAAGAGCGGACTGTGCTCACTGATTTTAATCAGATGATCGAGGGATTCCGGGGGGATTATATCCATTATAACGGGCTCAGTTTCGATATCCCGTTCATTTTACAGCGGATGGCCTATCATGGCATCTTCGCCGCGGATCCCCGGCTGGATTCCCTGGCAAGATACCGGAAATCGCCGCACTTCGATCTGATGCAAGTGTGGGCAAACTGGGATTACACCAAAACAAAGCCGCTGAACGTGCTGGCCAATATCTCGGATTTGCCCAATCCCAAAGATGAAATGGATGGATCCATGGTGTATGCGTATTTTAAAGCGGGCGAATTCGAGGCGATTAAACGCTACTGCGAGTTCGATACCGCCACCGTGCTGAATCTCTATCTGCACCTGATCCGGAAGCAGGAAGTGGTGCCGCTGGAACGGTACGAATTCTCCTGATCTGGTTGTGGACGTCGCTGAAACCACGAATGTCATGAATGCACACGAAAGAAAGAAAAGAGAAAAGAGTAATGAGTAATGAGAAAAGAGTCCCCTCTACACCGCCCTGCCGGCAGTAGACAGTGGGCAGTAGGCAGCAGGCAATGGACGGCCCCACCAGATCTAGCTCCACTCCGGATAAATCGGGATCAATAACTTGCATTCTCACTCCATCTCAAACCTTCCATGAGAGGGGGGTTATCACCACACCCCCTGTCTTCGCAGTTTTCACTTATTTCTCTCTTTCGCGTATCTTTTGTTTTTCGGTGCCACCTCTGCCAATCTATCACTCGTTTGGATCTGCGTATTGCTTACTGCCAATCCCGATAACGTCCACTCTACCGAATCACAGATTCGGGGAGTGACGAATCGGAACCCCGAGTACAAACTCCCTTTGACCTGTCGAAATGGAGTTATGTCTCTCTGGGCTGCCAACTGACAAATTTCGGCGGGGAAATGGGATGGGGACTCTTTCCTCTTTTCTCATTACTCTTTCCTCATTACTCTTTCCTCCCGTTTTCCTTTGTGGACTCAGAGAAGTACCACGAACCTCTCTTCCCGTTCCAGTATTCAATAGTACTGCCAGTTCTGGTTGATTCATACCGATTCTCCTCTGCAATTATTATCTTCAGTGATTTCAGAGGAAAGACGGGATGGTAAATAAGGCGTTCTGGAAAAATTTAGGATTGAATCGCGAAGTGGCGGCACTGTCGCTGGCTCGCTTCGTGGACGCATTCTCAAATAGTATTCTCATTGTTATCCTGCCTCTCTATGTGGGAGCACTCCCGTCCGGATGGCTGGATCTCCCGGTGGAGACGCTGGTCGGTATCCTGATATTCATGTTTGGTATTGTCAGTTCCTTCAGTCAGCCGTTTGCCGGGAAGTGGAGTGACCAGGTTCGGAAGAGGAAGATTTTTATAGTGCTCGGACTGGCATTGCTGGGTCTCTCCACCTTCCTGTTTGTGACAGCGGAGCAATTTCTTCACCTCGTGATTATCCGCGCTATTCAGGGATTCGGATTCGCGTTAACCATTCCGGCGACATTTTCTCTGATGGCCGCCTATACCCGGAGGGGAAATCGCGGTGGCGCCATGGGAATATATTCGACCATGCGTATGGCTGGATTTGCGGTAGGTCCACTGCTGGGGGGTATACTGCATGTGCATGCCGGCTTCCGCACGGCGTTTTACGTGGTGGGTTTTCTGTCTCTGCTGGGGGCGTTCATCGTGTGGCGTCTGGTAGAAGACCCGGAGCAGGTGGATCAATCCGCGTCCCAGGCCCGCCGGCTGCCCGGGTTTACCGAATCCCTCTCGTATGAATTCCTGATTCTGGCTGCGTCCACTATAGTGATGGCCTCGGCCATTTCCATGATGGTGGCCCTGGAGAACCAGTTCAATCAACGGCTGTCCCAGACAGCCATCGGATTCGGGCTCGCATTTTCAGCCCTCACTTTCAGCCGCGGTTTCCTGCAAATTCCGCTGGGCAAGGCCGCGGATATCTGGGGTCGGAAACCGCTGATTATCACGGGGTTACTCCTGCTGACTCCCACTACGATTTTGCTGGGCTTTGTTGCCACAACCGGTCAGTTGATCGTAGTGCGATTGGCGCAGGGCGTGGCAATGGCGGGGATTTCTGCTCCGGTATTCGCACTGGCGGCAGACAAAACAGACTCAGAAAGTGCCGGGACACAAATGAGTATCATTACCATGTCGTTCGGCATCGGGATAGCCTTCGGACCGGTACTTGCAGGAATTATGGCCGGGTATGTGAGTTTTCAGTCACCCTTCATCGTGGCGGGTGTTTCCTGTCTTGTCATGGCCGCACTGATGGGGAAATTCGTGCAGGAGACCGTCACCGGAGATGTATCGGACTACGAGAGAAACAGCGAATAAACATGACTCATCGTAAATTTTTACAAGCCGAAATGATGAATGAATGTGTTGAGTGATGTTGCATTCAATGAACGAGCACACTATGTCTTTTTGAAGATGGCGATGAATAGCACGTAATGCTGGGGTATGTTCAGAGAGCTACGTGTGAAATCAGACTCATGGTTTGTAATCCAATATCTGAATTAACGACTTAATCGGAAGAGAGCCGGGTGATGACGATGTTCGAAAACTACTTGAAGAACCACCGACCCGTTCTGCTGGATGGTGCGGTGGGCACATTACTGCAGAGCCGGGGGTATCGGCTGCCGGCTCCCCAATGGTCGGCGGCGGTGCTGGAGTCCGCACCGGAGGTGATCATCGGTATCCACCAGGAATATCTGGGTGCCGGAGCGGAACTGCTTACCACGGTGACCTTCCGCACTACCGGCAGGGTCTATGGGCAAATCGGTCGGCCCGAGCGGGCCCGGGAATTGACCACACTGGCGGTCCGGTGCGGGCAGGAGGCGATTGGGGACAGACAAGATGCATTCATCGCCGGTTCCGTGGCTCCCCTGGAGGATTGTTATCGTCCCGATCTGGTTCCGGATGATGCTGCCCTAAAACAGGAACACGCCGAGCAAATCGACTGGTTGATCGCAGCCGGGGTGGATTGCCTGCTGTTTGAAACGATGAACTCGATCCGGGAAGCGACTATCTGTGCAGAGCTTGCCCGGGATCGGTCATTCCCGTTTTTCGCCTCATTCGTGACTGATTCACCAGAGACGATTCTGAGCGGGGAGTCCTTGCAGGAGGCGGTCCAGGCGGTAATCCGGTACCGGCCGCTGGCAGTGGTAATGAATTGCACCCATCCGCAAGTGCTCACGGAAGCATTACGGCATATCCGGAGATTTACAGACTATCCACTGGGAGCGTATGCCAATGTGGGAGAATCAACTCCGGAGCAGGGTGGAACCCTTGAAGGGATTATCAGCCCGGACCGGTATCTGCAGTTTGTATATCAGTGGCAGGAGTGGGAGCTCTCGCTTATCGGCGGGTGCTGTGGTTCCACTCCCGAACATATCCGGGCGATTCAGCGGGAGTTCCATCGAACGAAGCGAAAATAACGGAGCAGGTTGGGACTCCAGGGAGGAAATTGATGAACGTATTCCCAGATGATGGCTTTCAAAGAGCTATCCTTCCGATGGAATGACATTTCAAGAGCTAACCATGAGAAATTTCGATGTGAAAGTATTTGTCCCGGATCTGAGTGGAATCGCGGGATATTATGGACGCTATACCCCCTGACTTCCTGGTAAAAGGGTGTTTCGAATACCTGAGGAAAAGGCTTTTGGGGTTTCGCGAATTCTGCTATACATTATGGTGAATCGTTCGGAGCAAGCCATGTCTGATATCAAGCGACAATTGGATCAGCTGCGATCCGGAGGAAACCGGGAGGAGCCTTCCGGTCATTCTTCGCTGCAGGAGAAGTTAAACCGGTTATACAACCGG
>DATFLS010000481.1:0-3735 GCA_035267465.1 bacterium | reverse complement strand
GGCGAGATACAGAAAATACGGCTTCCTACCCTGGGCGTTATTGATAAACCGGATTGCATAATCCGTGTAGGCATCAGTGGAGTACCAATTATCTCCTTCCGCCTCTACTGGCTCCTCATCCAGATACAGCTGATTGGTGGGGTAAAAGTAACTGTCCACATAAGAATGCTCACCATAAAATCTGTCAAATCCTCTGCGGGTCGGCCAGGCTTGCCGCTGGGTGCCTATGTGCCACTTTCCGGTCATATAGGTGGCATACCCCGCCTCCTGCAACATCTCGGCAATGGTTACACAGTGATTATTCAGATATCCCTGGTAGGCATCCGGTTCGAATTGCGAGGTAGCGAGGTGCCCGACGCCTGTTTGATGTGGATAGAGTCCGGTCAATAGTGATGCTCTCGAGGGTGAACAACGGGCCGTGTTATAGAACTGCGTAAACAGCAATCCATTCTTCGCTAACTGATCGAGGTGCGGGGTGGCGATCTCTCCCCCAAAACACCCGGGATCAGAAAATCCCATATCGTCAGCCAGTATGAGTACGATATTCGGCGGGGAACTATGTCTTCCTGGATTACCACGATCACACTTCCAGAAAACCGGGAATGTAAGCGCGGCACTCAGTTGTAAAAATTCTCTTCTCAGCATGATTCCCAATAGCGTTTTCCGGAGACCCTCTCTTATTAACTACATTCTCTCGAATGGCACAGGCGGTGATGCAGCCTTCCCCTCTGCTCTGAATAATTGTATCACACTGCTGGTGAGTTCCGGGTGACGGAGGAAAGAAAAAAAGCCAGAACGACGCCTGGCTCTTTTTCCTGCAGTGCTCAAATTGATCTCGTTCAGATTAAAACGCGACGCCAAATGCTATTCGATTGACCGCGTTAAAATATTTCCCGAAGTCATCATATGAATAGTTGACGTTGAGCCCGATATTGCTTACTTCAAAATTGACTCCCAGGCCGGCAGTCAATCCCTGTTCGTCATAATTAAACCGGTAGCCGCCTCTCAGAAACAGCATATCATTAAAGACGTATTCAAGGCCGAGGTGCTGTCTTTCTGCATAATCCCGGGGATGTACCCAGTCGAAGGCCACGGTCAGATTGTTGCTCCCGGCAAGCCCGCCTTCACCCGAAAAGAGCGTTAATACGTCCATTGCTAAACCAAACGTAAAATTCAGCGGAAGTTCGAATCGCTGGTCGAAATAATCCGACTGATCAGAGAAATTCCGGAACGACATACCGAAGCGGAGGTCTTTAAATCCGGTGTAGTAAATGGTCCCGAAATCCAGCACGATGTTACTCACCTCATTGGTCCGATCGATCGTTTCATCCGCAAATTCATCATAAATAACCACATCTCCCAGGTTTTGCAGGGCATATTTCACCTGCCCCCCTATGGCGAATTGGCTGGAGATATTCCGGGCGTAAGACAGACCAAGCGCATACTCCTGTACACTGAATGTGCCATCGGAAATATAACCTTTATTCCTTAACTCGGGATCGGCACCGGCACCAGTTACCGGAACTGTTCGTTCGATCGTACCATAATCCATCCAGATTAACCCGACTCCGAACACACCTAAGTTCCCGGCATTGTAGGCCGCTCCGGTGCCATAGAGGCGGGTATCGACAATCCAGTTGGTCACACTGGAAGCAACCTCAAATCCTTCGATCGTTGCCAGTCCGGCCGGATTTGCAAACATGTCCAGCGGATTTCCAACCACACCAATTTGGGCTCCCCCCATTGCCGCATTCCGCGGACTGACATCGAGTTTCAGGAACGGCATCCCTGCTTGCGCATACTTAATCGCCTGGGCATGAATCGACTGGGAAAAAAACAATGGTACGAATGCGAGAATCACAATCAGGCGAATGGTCAGTCTGAGACTTTTATATACCTTTTGCATAACACACTCCATCTATAAGTTCATGAATTGGTATCCGCTTATTTGATGACCACGAATTTTCCCTTTGCGAGTTTCCCGGTGGGATTCCCATTCGGTCCATCCAGCTGCTCCACTACGTAATAGTAGATACCGCTTACTACCTCGATAGTGCTGAAGGTATCCTGGTATTGCCAGTCCTCCTCGCCTGTTCCTGCCTCGTGTCTGAGCACCTGGACCAGATCGCCGGCCATCGTGTAAATCCGTATGTTTGCATAAGCGGGCAAATTCAAAAAGTTCAGACGATTACCCTCATATTTATTCGCCGCGACTGTATGGTAGGGATTGGGCACTACCACTACCTCCTGCTGCCATTGATCACTCGGAGCACGGGTTGGTGTCAGTGCTTCCAGAGTTCTGGGATCGCTGGTACCGGTCCTGTTCAGAAAAAGACTGCTTTCCACACCATCATCGGTGACTGCTGTGATGTAGTAGTAGTAATCTTCACCCACTATAACAGAGTTATCAACATATTCCCGCACATTCGGTCCTACGGAATCGATCACGACGAATGTAGTATCCGTGGGGCGGGTTATTGCCGGCGGCCGGTAATAATTGCGATAAATCTTATAGCCCACAATATTCCCGACCTTCGGATTGTTGTCGTTCGCCGCTTCGTCGCCCCATTCCAGCCGAATCTGTTCATTCTCCGAATAGCCCTGCAGGGTGGGTGAGGCCGGAGCCAACGGAATATTAAAGGAGCCCTGCCCGTATCGAACGGTTCCATTTTCCCACACTCTTCTGGCCCTGCTTGCGGTCTGCAGCATGTTATATCTGCCGATACTGTCAATTACCGCATCTTTGACGTCTTTGCTGAGATCAACGTCTCCCTGGGAGGCAAGCAATTCTCCGGTTCCGGGGTGGAGAATATCATACGGCAGCGGTTCCAGAGAGTGCAGCTCACTATATCCCGGGTCGTACGTACGTCCGAGATCGATCGCCATTCTCGGCGATATCGCCCCCGCCACAAAGGCCACCACGACCCGCACGTCTTCACCATCATTCATGTCATAGGGCCCGAAAAACAGCAGCCCGGTCTTCGCCAGTTCCACCGCGCTATCGAAATTCCGGACGTCGATCCCGGCTTTCAGTTCCCGATAGTATCCGCTGGCAACATCATTATCATTGGCATCCACCATCCGCGAATAATCGGTCGACATCTGTGACGGCCAGGGATTCGACAGAATGTCATAGAGTGTTTCCTGGCTCTGCTCGCTCTGATTTAAATCGTACGACCAGTTCGACCATCCTGCCTTGAAGGGCTGACCGGGATCATTGTCCTCGCTCGATGGACTGGTGTCGGCATGCAATATGAGTTGTCCGGCATAGTGCGGATCCCGGAAGTGTCCCCAAATGGCATCCGGCTTCGCCTTATTATCCTGTGGCACTCCCCGTTCATCGCCTGACCAGTTGTACTGAATGCGCATGGAGTCCGCAGTCATATCACCCGCCTCATACTGCCAGTAAGTATTTCCGTAGTAATCCGCCCATTGATCCGCCGGCTGGTTGGCCTGGGTGTGGTCCGGAATAAGCTGGGCACTCAGGTTTATGTAAACCCCGTTCCTGGCTGCGCCAGAAGTATTGGTGAAGCGATATTCCATAATGATAAAATCGCCGTACTCCTCATTTGCGAATCCGTAGATCCAGCGTTCGATATCAATCCCGGTCCAGGTTGTGGAATGATTATAGATATACGAATCGGAGGGTGCATTCGGGTCGGGGTTATCCGACAAGCTCATATCTTGCTGGGCCCGGATATCAGTGCGGTTTTGCCCGTCGATCCATTTCTCAGG
>DATFLS010000480.1:0-3263 GCA_035267465.1 bacterium | reverse complement strand
TTTGTCATTTGTAAACGGTATCGGACCACCGAAGGTTAAGCGTCTCCGCCAATCCGGCCTTGTTCCGACCTGCTGGAAGACATGATCGTCCGGATCGCCGATGAATTCAAGATCAACCAGACCCTCCCTATCCAATCGCTTTAATTCATCAATAGCATCCTGCGAACGATGTCGCCACAGGTAACGGGCATACAACGCATACGGATCGTCGTAGTGCGGATCGCCCTCATCCAGTCGCTCCACCGATAATGCATCCCAGCCTTCAAAGATCAGGTTTGGAATTTTGTCACCATTTTCATCGAGCTTAAACGATCCATCTCCGTTCATATGATACCCGGAGAAAGCTCCCGCCAGACGATCCACCATCGGCACCACCACCGGAGAATCAAATCCCGTGGTCATGGGACCAAAATTCTTCAACCCGGGAGCGCTGTACTGAAAGTCGACACTCCCCGAATACCGGGTCCCACCTTCTTTGGTCACGACGTTCACTATCCCGGAACGCAGATCGCCATACTGTGCACTAAAACCCCCGGTCTGTAATTTTAACTCCTGGATGGCATTCAAATTTACCTGATAATTCGGGCGGTTCGTCAAGGGATCACCCAGCTCGATACCGTCCACAATGAATTTCGATTCCGAAATATCCGATCCCCGGATCCGGGGCCGCTGCTCCCATTCGTCCACCGAATTAATACTGACGTTGGTGATGAGCACATTATTGATGTCCTGATTTCGTCCGGTTTCTACTTCAATAGCGTCAATATTCTGTTCCGAACCGGATATATCAGGCTGCACAACCGGGCGTTCCGCTTCAATAACTATTTCCTGGCCGGCAATGGCCTCAGGTTGCAGTGCAAAATTGACCGTAGTCGTCAGATCAATGTTTACCCGCACATTTTGTACCCGGGTTTCGGCATAACCAATAAACGATGCGGTCACGGTATATGTGCCAGGAGTCACATTGATAATAGTGTATCGACCATCCGTATTTGTAGCGGCGCCCTGGGCTGTACCTTCCAGTACGATGTTCACCCCGGGTAACGGCTCTCCTGATTCAGCATCACTGACCACACCGGCTATTTTTCCGGTCTGACCGAATGCCATTCCAACGGAAATGGCTACAAATAACACCCATATACCGAGTGTTCTTGTACAGAAGTACAGTCGTTCCATCACTGCTCTCCTTTTGTTTAATTATATTTTTATTCGGATCTACCTTATTTCCTCTCCTGGAGAAGTGGTGGAATTATTGGAATGTGAGGCGTGAAACATACCATCTCTTTCTCCAGTAATCTTGGTATCCGGTTTATAGTATATTCCCGCATTAATATGGAAATTTTTCCGATCTTGAGTGTGGCTGAGAAAACCGCTTCAGATTAGATAGCTGCAATATGTGGTGGCAAACCGACGGCCAAATTCCGCAATGCTGAGTGCTTGGACAAAGTCTAAAAGATTCTCATAACTTTCGCAAGATATTTAGCACACTTTTTCAATTATGACTATTAAATTAACTCAGTATGGAATGCAACACTTCAGATGAGCACTCCCCGTGGGAGTACATCGGATCCCGCCCCTGGGAGTCATTCCGAGCGACCGACTGGTGGTCAGGAGGGAGTCGAGGAATCTGGCGGCGGGCACGGGCTGACCCAAGGCACCAGACCGGTTCGCGCGGGCACCCCAATCAGAGGGTCCCGATCAGGAGCGACGACCAGATCCCTCCGCTCCGGCCTGCCTGAACAGCGGCGGGCCTCCGGTCGGGATGACTCGACTGGTCGTGGAGTAGCCCTCCCGTCTCTAAACACAGCGATCACAGAAACTGAGTTAATTTAATAGTCATGATATAAAAAACCAGCTGCGGAGAATTTCACCTGACAGGAGAATCGGCGAACAGGTAGTACCGGTAACATTCACAGTCCTCGGCGAGGCGTGAGTGGGTTTCCATTCACGCAGGTACTTTGACTAGGAGATCCTTCACTCCGCTGCACAACGCTCCGTTCAGAATGACAGTGTTTGATTACTTGCGTTCACTCAACCTCTTCACACCGGGGTTCGCGCTCCCGAACCTGGGTACAGGAAACAACCCAATAGTTGAAACTCTGAAAATTCAACTTTACATTTCAGGAACTTTTAGCCCGGCATATACAGAAACAGAAGTTATCAGGAGAGGAGCAGCGCATACATGGAAGCGCTTCAGTCAATTCTGGCATCGATTTCGGACATCCTCTGGGGCTGGCCGCTGGTGGTGATTCTGGTGGGAACGGGTATTTATCTCACGCTGAAGCTGGGCTTTCCGCAGTTTCGCATGTTCCGCCATTCCTGGCGGGTGATCACCGGCCACTATGACGATCCGGAAGATGAAGGAGACATTAATCACTTTCAAGCGCTTTCCGCAGCTCTCTCGGCCACTATCGGTATCGGGAATATCGCCGGAGTGGCCACGGCCGTTCACTGGGGAGGTCCGGGTGCCCTGTTCTGGATGTGGATTACGGCGGTGTTCGGGATGGCCACCAAATTCACCACCTGTACCCTGGGGCATAAATACCGGACCATCCATCCTGATGGCAGTGCGTCCGGCGGGCCCATGTATTCCATCGAGCGCGGCCTGGGCAACAAGTGGAAGCCGCTGGCAATCCTCTTTGCCACGCTGGCATTAATCACCTCGCTGGGAACTCCCAATCTTGTGCAGTCGAATACGGTCGCCGTTTCACTCCAGCGGGATTTCGGCATCGCGCCGAATTTCACGGGCATTGTTATGGCTATTCTGGTGGCAGTGGTCATTATCGGCGGCATCCGGAGAATTGGCCGGGTGGCGAGCCGGCTGGTCCCGTTTATGGCCACTATTTATGTGATCGGCGCTCTGATCATTCTGGGAGCAAATTACGCGAATATCATTCCGGCGTTCGGTCTGATCTTCGAAAACGCCTTCACCCGCACCGCGGAAATCGGCGGATTTTTCGGGTCCGCATGGATTGTCACCCTCACCTGGGGCGTCAAGCGGGGACTGTTTTCCAACGAAGCGGGATTGGGATCCGCACCCATTGCCCACGCCGCTGCGAAAACCAAAGAGTCCGTCCGGGAAGGCGTGGTGGCGATGGTCGGTCCGTTCATCGATACCATCATCATCTGTTCATTAACCGGTTTGGTGCTGGTTACAACCGGGGTCTGGCATGAGAAGTTCGACGACGTGCTGGAAGGCCAGTACTTGCAGGAACTAACCTTCTACCAGGGAGCAGTCATCCCGCAGAACATCGACAGCCGTA
>DATFLS010000479.1:0-2006 GCA_035267465.1 bacterium | reverse complement strand
ACCTGCATTCCTATGCGCCGAAATTGCAGCGCATGGATGCCGTCGAAACCACCTTTTTGTCCGATTATATTGAGATCGCCGTCCCTAAACTGGATCATTTAGGAACCCGGTATGAGGCATACAAAAAAATCGCCCGGCAGGGAACGGAACTCTGGTTCTACACAGTGGGTATCTTCCAGGCCAGTTCGTATCCCAACAAAACCATCGATTTACCGGTGATCGACAACCGGGTGCTGCACTGGCTGAACTACCGGTACGACCTGACCGGTTTTCTTCACTGGGGATGGAATCAGTGGACCGATGATCCCTTCCATGAGGTGGGACGGCATATCGGTGACGGCTGGATGGTTTACCCGGCGCGGAACGGCGTCCTGAATTCCCTTCGCTGGGAAGAGATGCGCAACGGGATCCAGGATTACGAATATCTCTGGCTGCTGGAGCAGAAAGTCCGGGCGCTGAAGGATTCGCTGGGAGAACGCTTTGCCTGGATAGATCCCACCCAGCGGGGCAAGGAGATCGCGGGCCGGGTGGTCCCGGGGCTGGCCGCGCATACCACGGATCCCACTGTTCTCTATCACGCTAAAAGAGAAATCCTGCGGGAGATCATGGATTTCGACACGCATCCCAGGGTCTATGTTCAAACCGTACCGTGGGTGCATTCGGCCATTAAAAGCCGATCCCCGGTGGAAGTGTTCGGGTGGGCGGAACCCGGAACCACTATTACCATCAATGGGGAACAGATTCCGATACGGGAGGATGGCCTCTTCATGGAACTCTTCTCACTCTTTCCCAAGACGAATATTATCAACATCCAGGCGACCAACAACGGAAAAACCAAACATATCGTGCGCACATTCCAGGTGGAATATTAAACATGCAGCAGCATGCAGTCTGGCTGATTAAGTGAGAAAAATAGACGGGAGAGACAGGATGGCTAGGATAAAAAACACGAGCACTCTTTTGGATATTAGTGAATGGCACATACTTCTCTATAGTTCGTGCCGTTGATGCGGGTGAGGTCCTACAACAGACATGACGTGTGAAACTGAAAACACTTTTGCTCCCACCGGAAAAATACGAATCAGTAGAGAATGGAAATGAAACCTAAATGGGGGGAAACGGGACCCTATCCGGTTCATCCTGTTTATCCTGTCATATAAAATAACAGACAGGATTTACAGGATTAACGGGATAAAAACAATTTGACTATTTACATATTTCAGGATGGGATCGAGAGCTCCCCGGAGCGAGTTGTTGAAACGGAGTAATGAAGTGCGTTATCGGGTTGAGCCCTGTAAGGGCGGCATCTTCTAGCCCGGGGCGAAAGCGCCCGACGAGATCAGGGATAAAAAATGTGCGTTACCGATGAATCGAGAAATTTCACGAATGAACACACATGAAGCAAATGATGAAATTGACAGAGATTGGAGGATGATTGATGCAATCTTGAACAGCAATGAATTCGCCAGTTGGAAGGTTTGTTCTCCGTTCCCATGTGGACGGGAGACACTTCAACCACTTGAAAGGTACTCGAGGCTTACCCCGGTGTAAGGGGAATTATGATGAGGTATGGACAGCACAGCACTCAGACTATTTAGTAGACATCCGGATAACTTCCCGTCAGAGGTCAAAGTACCCCAGCCAGTGTTCCACCAGCATGACCATGGCCAGGGTATCCAGTTCGCAGTATTGCAGAAGGGCCTGGATGATAGCGGCCCGCTGTTCCGGCGTGACATCATCGAATTGCATCCGGGCAAACGCCATCATAGCACTGCCACCATCGGCAATCCGCTCCTCCCCTTCGCTATAATCCGGAGCACCTTCGATGGGGATGGGAGGAAGGAGATCGTAAGGATCCATGACCTGTCCGGACGTATCCTGCTGCCACCAGATCATATCGGTAAAGTTCTGTCCAGAGTAAGGCTGGGTGTATTTTTCCCGTGACGTAGTACTCGTCTGCAGAATGGCGGGCAGCACATTTTTGATACTGATCGAGCCGTGCATCG
>DATFLS010000478.1:0-4965 GCA_035267465.1 bacterium | reverse complement strand
CAGCCGAAATATCCCGGCGATCACCTGGTCGAAAATCGTTTGATAGGTTGTAATCGGACAGCCTCGCACCCCAAGGATTGCGCGTTCTTCGATAATCAGCTGGGGTTCGGGGATTTTAAACTCATTGCGTGTATAGCCCAGGATAATCAGCCGCCCGGCCGGTGCCAGACAGGTAAACGCCTGATAAATGGTTCTGGGTGCTCCCACGGCTTCCAGGGCAATGTCCACCCCGCCATCGGTCCTGTCCCGGAGGTGGGCGCCCAGATCCCGGATGCCGTATGCATTAATTGTTTCATCGGCGCCCATCTGCTCTGCCCATTTCAGCTTGAGTGGATTCATATCTAGTGCAATTACGTACGCCCCGATCGATTTCGCGATCTGGATGGCGGCTGCTCCCAGCCCGCCACTTCCGAATATCAGCACTGTTTCCCCGGCACGAACTTTCCCGATATCTATCAGTGCGTGATACGGCGCACCAAAAACGTCCCCAATTGCCGTCGCCTCTTGCACGGGAATGTCATCCGGGAGGGGAACAATTCCACTGGCCGGCACTACCAGATATTCTGCGTAGCCTCCATGGATTTTGTTCCCCGGAATAGTTTTGGCCCGGCATAAGTTAGTCCGGCCCTGTTTGCAATATTTGCATTGATTACAGGGGATTATCATCGCTATCAATACGCGCTGCCCTACTGAGAGATTGCCAACTTGTTCTCCTGCTTCAGCAATGGTGCCGGCGATCTCATGCCCCAGAATCAGGGGCGGTGATTTGAGAGGCGGAACCCCATGATCGATAAACTGCAAATCCGTATGACAGATACCACAGGCCGCCACCTGCACCAGGACTTCATCCGGACCCGGAGTGGGTGTGGCCCACTCCTCAAGTTGTAGTTTACTATAGGGTTTATAGTAGACTGCAGCTCTCACGAATCGTAGAGTATCTCCCAGTGAATATTTTCTTTTTCCCTTACACCCAATCCCAACGGGTTTGACTCCGGGAAGATTCCCCCGTTTGCCCGGGGACCATCAAACGGATCGTTTTTTAACAACAAATTCCCATCTAAATCAAGATAATCCGCACCTCCGCCCAAAGCCACTGCGGGTGCAATCCCCGCGCTGCTTTCAACCATGCAGCCCAGCATGACCATTTCATGATAGGTATTGGCGGTTTGCATCATCTGCAGGGCCGGTACGATCCCGCCACATTTATCAAGCTTAATATTCACACCGTCATAGCAATCCGTTAATATTGGCATATCTTCCACGTGACGGCAGTCTTCATCTGCGAACACCGGCAACGCGGATTGTTTGTATACTCTCCGCATTTTCGCATGTTGGCCCGCTGGTATCGGTTGTTCAACCAGCTGGACATTTTGCTCTGCCAGCCACGCGATCTTCTCGATGGCCTCCTCGGGCTCCCACGCTTCGTTGGCGTCAACGCGCAACGGTTTGTCGGTGATATCGCGGACCGTTCGTATGATAGCTTCATCGTACTCCGTCCCCAGTTTGATCTTTAAGATGGGATAGGCATCGGCTTCATAGATTTTCCGCTCGATTATGCCCAGATCGTCTATGCCAATGGTAAATGAGGTCGGGGCTAGAGTAAGTCCATTCAGTCCGATTAACTCACGAACAGACAAGCGAAAATTTTTAGCAAAGTAATCAAAATAGGCTGCCGTGAAACCGGAAATGAGGGAATCAATGCCTTCAAAGGCATCCCGGGAAGCATTGTAAAACGGAATGGGTTGAAAGGTATTGAAAAAATGTTCGAAAACAGTCCATTCAATTATTTGGAGAAAGTCGAAGTGTTCCGCAGCGGACCGCTCGTACCTGCCGGATGGAAAGGCTTCCCCGTAACCGACAATATCCTTCCTGGATAGCCTGAAAAAGAGAGTGGGGTATTCGGTCCGCGTTTCCCTGCTGATACCGAAGCGGTGAATTGGAAGTAAGTCATATTGTGCTGCTTTGATCTGCATGATGCGCTACGATAAATGCAATTTCCGGATCATGGTGTCGATCGCATCCGACCGGGGAAACCGGATGAAGTCGCACGTGGGCAGTCCGCTGATATCCTGAATTTCATTACAGAGCGCGCGTGCAATATGTTCCTCATACTCGCTCGTATCAATTTGAATCCCGAGTGAATGGGTCGGCTTATACCACTCAATCAGATGCTCGTAGTCGTTGATCATCTGGCGATACGGAGGGAACGCGAAACCATACATATTTGCCCGCTTGGATGGCCGATGGGAAAATAACAGTGCATCGGGCATTGTGCCGTGCAGGATGGCGAGTGTCACACCGGAATACCCTTCGTGATAGATCGAACCCTGTCCCTCAACCAGGATCACATCCGGATCGGTTTCCGCTTCTGCCTGAATGAGACTTTCAACAGCGGCAGACATGAAATCGCCGCGGACGGCATCCACAACTATTCCCTGCCCATGCAGGAGAATACCGGTCTGACCGGTGGCCACAAATCCTACCCGATACCCCTGATGTTCCAGTCGCTGCTTAAACTCCCAGGCCGTGGTGAGTTTTCCGACGGCGCTATCCGGTCCGATTGTAAGGACGGTGGGTATCGTTCGCTCACGCCACAGCCCCCGGGCGATCTCTTTTGTCTCCGGCGGTTTCCGGAGATCAATGAGAGATACCTCGTTCCGACGGGCAAGTTCAGCAAATTCTTCATCATCCGCCAGAAAGGTGTGAAGACCCGATACAATATGCAACCCCGCTTCGATCGCTTCGTTGATTGCATCTCTCCATCCCTCTGGTAACTGCCCTCCTGTCGGTGCGACACCAATGACCAGATGGGTGGGCTGCTGCTCCATGGCTCCGGCAACGCTGCCAACTATTGGTATTTGCAACTCCACAAATGGCAGAATGACCGACGCCATTTTCCCCGCATATCGGGAATCGACCACACAGGCTACCTGATCCTGCACATAGCGTAACAGCATATTCGCCGTTTTCGAAGTCGTTGGCCCGAATTCACCTTCGGCAAACAAAACATAGCGAGATCCTGATTCAGGATGGAAAACGTGGACCGGATGTGTCATATCGGTGGTGCGTCCTCTGATTGATATTCAATTTCGTTAGTTGATTGCGATTCGTGTATCCGCTCGGTTTATTCGACCTTGAATCCCCTGAATGGCATAATCCTGCGCCCGGTGAACACTCCGCCATAGATGGTGATAATCGCATTACAACATAGTTGCAATTATAGATGAATGCAACCAAAGCATTCAGTAGATTACCAAATCGTGCAAACAATCCACGTCTCAGAGGGTATAATATATCTTGTTGTATAAGCATAGAACCTGTATCGTGCAGGCGTAACAATTATTGTAACCATAAAATAAGCACAAATACATGAAACAAATACATGAAAAAAGAACTACAGGGAAAGAAAAATACTCGAGGGACAACAGCGAATCCCGCAAATCGGTTTGAAAAGCTGCACTATGAATATGATGAACGTATCCGGGAGGAGCTGCCGGCTCGCAGAACCACCTTCCTGAGAGATGCGACGTCTTCGATTATCACCTATAATGACAGTCCGGATGTGGGATTCGATGCCAGTCTAAATGTGTATCGTGGATGTGAACATGGCTGTGCATATTGCTATGCCAGACCGACTCACGAATATCTGGGATTCTCCGCAGGATTGGATTTCGAGTCGAAGATATTAGTGAAGGAAAACGCCCCGGAATTATTGCGTCAGGAATTGTCGGATCCGAACTATAATCCGCAAGTCCTGGCGATGAGCGGTGTGACCGATCCCTACCAGCCGATTGAACGCCAGCTGCAACTCACCAGGAAATGCCTGCAAGTGTTAACCGAGTTTCGCAATCCGGTTGCCATCGTTACAAAAAACTATTTGGTCACCAGAGATATTGACCTGCTGGAGCGGCTGGCTTCCTTTGAAGCCGCCACTGTCTATATATCGATAACCACGCTGGACAATCAGCTGCGCGGCGAGCTTGAACCCCGGACTTCCCCGGTATCGAAGCGGTTGGATATTTTACGCACACTCACGGACGCCCACATTCCCTGCGGAGTGTTGATTGCCCCGGTCATTCCCGGTCTGACAGACCATGAGATCCCATCGATTCTCACCGCTGCAGCCGACACCGGAGCGCAATATGCAGGCTATATCATGCTGAGACTTCCATTTGGAGTAAAGGATCTGTTCGAACAATGGCTGGAAGATCACTTCCCCGACAGAAAAGCAAAAGTGCTCCACCGGATCCAGGCTGTCCGGGACGGCCGGCTCAATGATCCCAGATTTGGCAGCCGGATGCGGGGCGAGGGCATTTACGCTGACCAGGTCGATGAGCTGTTCACCCTGGGCTGTGATCGTGCAAACCTTGGCACCAAGTCCCCACCAGGCAACATCTCGGAATTCCGGAGACCGAACGAGCAACTCTCCATGTTTCACAGATAAAGATCCCTGGGGAAAGGTTACGATCTGGAGATGAGATCCAATAAACCAGTGTTACCATCACAAAGTATAATAATTTGGGATAGTTTTTCAGGACAGGGCAGATCAAAGCATCTTTCGACGCAGGCATCAGGGTACTTCAAAGGGTGAAATACTGTCCGGGAGAATCGCTGTTCAGCTGAGGTCTTTGTCTGATCAGATATTTCTTAAAAAATTTCTTAAAAAAATCCTTGATGATTATTGGATTACATACTATACTCAACGCTAAACGAAATAGTAAACTCAGTATCACAGGCTATTATGAAATCAGTCAATTTGACACAGCAGGCAAAGGGCAGCCATCTGAACAGGGAAATGATGATGTGTATGCGAATGAAGGGAGAGGTATGACCATTTGGTGAGTTGTACAGATAGACACTGTTATTCCAAGGCTCACCAGATGGTGAGCCTTTTTTATATGCAGTTAATCGCAAGGTGAGAGGAGTGATATATGAAGGAAGAGAAAGAATATAAATTCGATACAC
>DATFLS010000477.1:0-5700 GCA_035267465.1 bacterium | reverse complement strand
ATGACTGATTCCTGCACCACCTGTTCCGCCTCCACATAATTTCCCCGGAAGAGCAGCTCTCTGGCTTGTTGAACAGCTCGAAACGCGCCCATCCGATCCCGGTCGACGGGGAATCCCGCCCACACGGTGTCCTCATTCAGCTGCAAACGTTCTTCCTGAATGCCGCCAAATACCATGGCACCCAGTCTCCCGTTACCCACCGGCAGGGCCTCTTCCCATTCCCGGGCCGGCTGTCCATACCATAAAATCAGGGGTTCCTGAGTGCTGCCGTCGGGTTCCTGCGCAAAGAAATCGTATGACAGCCTGGTTAGTAACCCGGTTCCCAGGGCCAGCTTTCCGGTATCAGCAAGGAATTGTCTCCGGGTATATCTCTTTCTCATTTTTCTGCCTCTCGGTGTGCTTTTCTGCAGAGATTCAATGGCCCCGGTTCAAGTAAAGTGAGGAGGGAACTCTCATATCTCAGGATCCCAAACCACCTTATAGAGAAGTCGGGATATTGCATGGTATTATTTTTCAGCGATTTATGCAAAGGGATTAGAACCACGTCTGGGTTCCCCGAAGGAAGTCATTGGCTTACTCTTCAGGGAGAAGTTTGTGCACACCTTCCGTGATGGTGGTCTCGTAGAACAGGGCATCCTGCTCCATCTGTTCGTTATAGCGTTCCGAAATCGTCGTGGTAAACGCCTCAATGGCATCTGTCTGCACCAGGTTGATGGTACATCCTCCGAACCCGGCTCCCATCATGCGCGCTCCCAACACCCCCTCCATCTGTTCGGTGATTTCCACCAGGAGGTCGAGCTCTTTGGAACTCACTTCATATTTATCTTTCAAGCCTTCGTGCGATTGGTACATTCGTGTGCCGAAGGCCGCAAAATCGTCATTCTCGAGATCCTGACAGGCCTGATTCACCCGGTTATTCTCTTCGATCACATATTCACATCGACTGTACACCACCGGATCAAATTCGTTCTTGCGTTCCTGCAGCATCTCGCGATTCACATCTCTGAGACTGGCGATTTCCGGATCATACTGTTGAAGCAGTGCCACCCCCTCTTCGCACTGGCTCCTGCGCACATTGTATTCGGAACCGGCCAATTCCCGACGCACCTGAGTATCACAGAGCACGATCTTTAAATCATCCCTGGTAAACGGGTAGTACTCATATTCCAGAGAGCGGCAGTCCAGCTTGAATACCGTATCTGCCCGGCTGTAAATATTCGCAAATTGATCCATAATCCCGCATTGCACGCCCACAAACTCATTCTCTGCTTTTTGCCCCAGTTTCACCATGGTCAGTTTATCCATGGGCAAAGTAAACAGCTGGGTCAGGCCAAAGAGCGTGCCACCCTCCAGCGCGGCAGACGAGGACATCCCCGCCCCGATAGGGATCGTGCCTCCGAAGACGCAATCGAACCCGCTAACCTCGTATCCTGCCTGGCGCAGTTGGTCCACACAACCCATGATATAATCCGGCCAGCCGAGTGCACTTTTCGGATAGTCGGTGGCAGTCAGATCCCAGGAAAACTCTTGCTCCATATCAACAGAATAGAGCCGGGCGGTCGTGCCATCGTTTGGCGCGAATCCAAACATGATGTGTTTATCCACGGCTGCCGGCAGCACAAACCCTTCGTTATAATCGGTGTGTTCTCCGATGAGATTCACCCTTCCCGGTGATTGCACCAGCAGAGGACGACGTTGAAACTTTGTTCTGAAGATGTCGGTAATATCTGCAGCGAGCTGATTCATAGACTGTGCTTTCCCGATGGGTGTCAGACAGTTACCCCTTTGTTTCTCCAAAGGAAAATGAGTCCGGCAAGGACCATGATTCCTCCCCACCAGAGATTTGGGCGAAGCTCCGCCAGAACAGTGTCACCGGAGGTTGGAACGATCAAATAATAGATACCGGTAACAGCGATTATTGCCCCCATGATCAACAATACCCATCCGACGAAATACCAGATTGGTTTCATTCCGGCATCTGTGTTGTTTTCTTGCACCATAAATACCACTCCTTTATACCAGAAATAAATATTGAGAACGACGGAAATCACGGCAGAAATAATGGCGTAGAACTCCGGCCGTTTATGGAACGGGATGCCTGTGGTCACCGTCTCTTCTGTCAGTCCCTTTACCAGACCGACCAGATCTTCCTTCTTCCGTTTCCTGGTGAACAAACTGACCAGGATAGTTACCACAAAGCAGATCAACCAGGCCCACCAGGCCCGCCAGAAATTCGCCGCCATATCACTCGCTACATCCGAGAAGGTGATCATGCTTTCCGCAATCCATCCGAACCGCACCGCCACCCACATGGAAAAAGAAGAACTCATACCTATCAACAGTCCCCAGAACGCTCCGTCCGGGGTAATCCAGACCACAAACATTCCCAGCAGCATAGTGGCGAACAAGGGCGCATTCACCCAGGAGAAGATCGCCTGCATATAATCCATGATCGTCGGCATATTCATCGCCCAGTATGCTGCCGCTACGCTTATCAGAATGCCGATCACGGTCACAACGCGTCCCATCCAGAGGAGGCGTTCTTCCGAGGCCTCCGGATTGATGACGGACTGGTAGATATCATATGTCCAGACTGTATTGAATGCGCTGATATTCCCGGCCTGCCCCGCCATGAATCCTGCAAGAAGCGCCGTCACCCCCAGTCCCATCAATCCGTGTGGATAGTAGCGGGAGATGAGCATGGGCAGAGTAGAATCATGCCGGACCTGTCCGTTTTCCATCAGCAGCTGAAATCCGCTGCCGGCATCTCGCGTGAGCACCAGCGCGATTAACCCGCCCAATATCACGATGAACGGCAGCGCCATCTTGAAAAAGGATGCAATGATCGGGGTGGTGCGGGCGGCGCGCAGATCCCTGGCTGAAAACGCCCGCTGTACCACCAGAAAATCCGTGGTCCAGTATCCGAACGACAGTACAAACCCCAGCCCCAGGACAATACCTCCCCAGGTTACCATCATACCATTTTGCGTCGGATCCGCCGAGGTGGACCAGAGGGTAGAGAAGGATTCGGGGACTCTGGCGAAAATTTCCTGGATGCTCCCTATTTCCACGATCCCCAGGAGCACCACCAGCAGGAGGCCGAACCAGATCAGGAAGAACTGAACGATCTCCGTAAAAATAGCCGACATCAACCCACTGAGCGTCACGTACACCGCAACCGTCGCAGCAGAAGCCCACATGCTGGCTGCCCAGTTCCATCCCAGAAAGGTCCGGAGCACCAGGGCCATCGCATACAAGTTAATTCCGGAAACCAGGACGGTCATAAACGCAAAAGAAATGGCATTAAGTACCCGGGTTTTCTCATCGAACCGCAACTTCAGATAGCCGGGGACGGATTTAATTTTACTGCTGTAATAGAAAGGCATCATATAAATTGCCAGGAACAGCATGGCCGGGATGGCGCCAATCCAGTAAAAGTGGGCGACATACATGCCATACTTATGGGTATTGCCTGCCATCCCGAGCAGCTCCAGGGCTCCCATATTTGCCGAAAGAAAGGCGAGTCCGGCTACCCAGGAGCTGTTCCTGCGCCCTGCGAGAAAAAAGTCTTCATCACTTCTGGTATATCTCCGGAGGTAGAAACCGATGCCGATCACAAAAACGAAATAAATTATGATAATCAGCCAGTCAGCAAGATTTAACACCATTGTTTCCATAACAACGTTCACTCCATGGTATGAACCACACTTGTTGAGATTAGATTATCTATTTCATTGAATAGCTAACTTCCGAACTGGGTTATGGACTCAAAAAATCAGATAATCTATCCTGGGAATCAAGCAGTTTTTCTCCGCAGAGGAATTGGGGGGACTTGTCTCTGCCAATTTTTCAAACCTCTACACCATGGATTCAGGGCGCTCAACACATCCTTTCTATTGAATATTATATCGATCAGCATTACATTTCAAAAGAAGGAGATAGAAATGGTAACCATTTACACATTGTAGAAAATTGAAAAGCCAGAAGGGGATGATCTATGACAACCCGAGCAGAAAAAAATTTCCTGGATCAGCAAGGTTATCTCGAAGATGACAAGCAGCGGATCTGGTTTAATGCACTCCAGTTTCAGCCGACCATTGTGGGGAGCGGAGTGCTCATCGCCACCCTGCTTCAGTTGCCCGCATTATTCTTTATTTTGTCGGCAATTCTGTGGGTGAACGTGCTGTTTCCGCGTTTGAATCCGTTCGAAAACTTCTACAATGCGGTCATTGCCCTGAGGAAGAATGTGCAGCCGGTACCGCCGGCTCCTCCCGCCCGCTTGTTTGCCCAGGGAATGGCCACCGTCCTTATGCTGATCAGTGCGGTGAGTCTGCTGGCCGGATGGAATCTGGCGGCGTATATAGCTGAAGGCTTATTGATTGTCGCCTTCGGGTCATTATTATTCGGAAAATTCTGCCTGGGTGCCTACATCTATCACCTCTTGAAGGGCCGGGTCTCGTTTGCGAACGCCACCTGTCCCTGGAGTTGATATCCGGCAACATTGGATTTGAGGGATGCCGGTAACGCCTGAAGTAACCTGAATCAGCAGGCGAACATCTCACTTCATCAGCATCTATGGGAGGTCAAAAGTTCACTGTCGAACCCCAGGTCAATCCTCCTCTCCGGTAGCTCCGGGATCTCCGGAGCTTGCTTCACACTACTGTTTACCCCCTAATCGGGGGGAGGCATCAACCATTTAATAGAATTTGGAAATCCTGAGTGGTTATCTTATATTTTCATCTAATTTTCAACTGGGAGACGCAATTGAGACGGAACGACCTACTTGCCAGGCAGCCTCTATGAGATTCAATCCCCGCAGGTTATTCGGTAAAATCCCTCGGAAATACTGGTTCTTTTCCATATTTCTTCTCGGTATTCTGGCGGTCTACCTGTTTAATTACGGACTGCATGCCACTTCGACCAATTCGTTTTGTGAATCCTGCCATGTCCATCCTCACTCCACCACCACCTGGCGCCAGGGCGCTCACTACAATACGGAAAGTGGTGTCATTATTAACTGTGTGGACTGTCATCTGCCGCCGGAAGGGGTGACTTATGTGACGGAAAAAGCCCGAACGGGTATCCGGGATATCTATGGGAAAGTGTTCAAAGATGTGTCGAAGATCAACTGGGAACGGCGGTCGAAGCGAAATTTTGCCGTACATTACGTGTATAAAGCTTCCTGTGTGAATTGCCACCAGAATCTCTTTCCAGCCGGATTGAATAAAGACGGGGAAGATGCGCATCTGTACTACGAACAGAAGCCCGATGAACTTCGCTGTATCAACTGTCATCTGGAGACGGGGCATTATCACGAAGAGCCACCCGAATCCATCGGTTTTGGGGCACAGAAACCGGAGGAACCGACCGAAATTTACACAGAATCCACGCCGGTCGATTCCTTCGCGGACTACACAGAACAAATTCCCGGATCGTCTGTATCCTTTGATATGGTTGCCATTCCTGGGGACACTTTCACTCTCGGTAGTCCCCAGGAGGAAGGGTATCGCGACAGTGACGAAGGACCGCAGCGCCAGATGAAAGTCAGCAATTTCTGGATCGGGAAAACTGAGGTCACCTGGGATGAATATGAAGCCTTCTATGCCCAGACGTCCGGAGAAGGTCGATCGGAAGATCAATTCGCCTCCGTCGCCGCTTCCGCAGCAATTCCTGACGACATTGAATCAATCACCGGCCCGA
>DATFLS010000476.1:0-19435 GCA_035267465.1 bacterium | reverse complement strand
CAAATATCTTTCCTCCGGATGTTCCAACTACATCAACTCACTGCGATCTTCGAACCCGACGCCGGGATAGCCGCTATCCGCTGGGCAGCCGAGAACCCAGGATAGTGGTGCATTGGAACACCGGGAGGGCAAATCAGTGAGATGGCCGTATGAGAGAAGGTATCAATGAGAGGTGTATTCACTCTACCGCTCAACACGATTCCATTCTTACATGACTTTTCCGGGGAATTCAGGCAGCCGATGTCTGCCACGTTGGTAGCGTCAGGTCACTGAAAAATTGAGGCGCATATATCCTCTCTGGGAGAGAACGGCCTCATCCTCCAGGCTATCCCGCCGTTCGCATCGATGTTTATGCAGAGCCTCCTGACCAGGGGAGAACATCTGTTAATTTCTTACAGTGAAAAGTGGACAGTCCTCTGCTTCAGATATCCTCCACCGATGGCTGTGCCACCACTGCTTTTCGGGTGTTTTGCCTCACGCGCAGTACGCCGCCGATATAGACGCTCGGCACGGCAAAGATGAAGCCCAATACCTGAACCCACAGAGGTTGGGGAGACTGCATGAAGACCATGGTCACCAATCCCAGCAGGACTATGACTCCTCCCAGGGACAGGGCATGTCGTATTTCGGCGGTTTTCGCCACCACTGCCGTGATGTACCCGCCAACGATGGCAAAGAGTATCCCCAACACCAGACCGGCCGCCAGGAACCCGGTTCCCGGATCCTGCGGTGTCTGAGAAACCACTTCCGGAAACCCCATCACCAGGGCGAGCCCTCCGATGCCGGAGAGTACGATATATGTCAGATAACCGACCGCTACTGCTCCGATACTTCGTAACATAATATCTCCTTATGTGTTGTAGTTACTATGGATGTTTGCTCATTCCTGCAGAACGCTGATCCATCGAATGTACATCCCATCCACCTTCTATTCAGTTCACCTGTCTGACAGAATCACTCGTTCGGTTCCGTCACGTTACACTGCGCCAGCCGACGTGTCTGCGTCAGAGCAAATACCTGTCGCTAAACCAGAGATATGGATGGAGTGAAATCGATGTTGTTTGAAACATCTGAAAATCTGCCGCCGATGGCAAGTACTTTTTAACAGCGTAGGCGTGATTCTGTGAAAAGAAAGCTCCACAGCATGGACGGTTCCGGCAAGCAGGTGTTGCCTTGTCCTGCACCGACCTCCTCCATTGCCACCCGCAACATCTGCTGCTAATAATGCACCGCAGATGAAATGGATCCAATCATCTGGTAAAATAATATTTATAATCAGTCTAAACCTTGTTTTCCCTTATTCAATTCTCTAATATAGAATTTGTGTGAAAAGAGACGTTATTGAACGGAACACGGATATGAGTTATCAATCGATTGTGATGGTAAAGCAGGTGCCGGATACTGCGAACATCTCCGGCGAGGTCATGCGGCCGGACGGCACGGTGAACCGGTCCAAACTGCCGGCTGTCTTCAATCCCGAGGATAAAGTCGCACTGGAACTGGCCCTGCAGGTAAAAGAAGAATACGGCGGCCCTGTCACTGCGGTAACCATGGGGCCGCCATCAGCGTCCGAATTGTTGCGGGAATGTTTGTATATGGGAGCAGACAAGGTTTACCTGATCAGCGATCGGAAGTTTGCAGGAGCCGATACGCTCGCCACCTCCTATGCACTGAGTGAAGCGATCAAAAAGATCGGCAATTACGACATGATATTCGCCGGACGCCAGGCAATCGACGGAGATACCGCCCAGGTCGGTCCGCAAACTGCCGAAAAACTTGGAATTCCACAGATCACCTACGCCGAGGCAGTGCAGGAGATTGCAAAGAACACCATCCGGATTAAGCGCAAAATCGATGACGGACACGAAGTGTTGAAGAGTCCGCTGCCGGTGCTGATTACGGTTATCAAAGATGCTGCGACGCCCCGGCCGTTCAAAGCCACCAGGCTAATGGCCTATAAGAATGCCCGGTCACTGGTGGAACTGGAGAAGCTGACCGATGAAAATTCGTTGCTGTATATCGATGATCTGATTGAGGAATACCAGGGGAAAAACCTCTTTATCGAAACCTATACCATGGAGGAGCTGGACGTGGATGCGGATCGATGCGGACTCCGGGGCTCTCCCACGAAAGTACAGAATGTGGAATCTGTCGTGCTCTCAGGTGGCGAACATGAGAACATCGAACCGACCAAAGAGGGTATGAATCAGTTAGTCGACAAATTGCGAGAAGATCATATTTTCGGATAAGAATTGTTATGGGATCTCAATCGAAAGATGTCTGGGTCTTTGTGGAGCAACGGGACGGAAAGCCTGTTGATGTGAGTTTCGAGTTGCTCTCCAAGGGCAGGAAATTAGCTGAGAAGTTGCAGGGAAAACTTAAAGCAGTGGTCATCGGAAAGGATGTCAAGAAGTCTGCCAAGGAGACATTCCGGTACGGTGCAAATGAGGTCTACCTTGTCGATCACCCAGACCTGGAACACTATAAAACCATGCCGTACAGCCGCATCATGAATGAGCTGGTTTCCAGGCACCAGCCGAGAATCGTGTTATTCGGCGCCACCTTCATTGGACGGGATCTGGCGCCCCGGGTGGCCTCGTATAATAAATGTGGTCTCACGGCGGACTGTACCGATTTACAGATAAGCGATGTCACCTATACCCGCAAAGAGTACAAACAGCTTCTGCTGCAAATTCGGCCGGCCTTCGGGGGTAATATTATTGCGACCATCATCACCCCGGACGCCCCGATTCAGATGGCCACAGTCCGCCCGGGAGTGATGGAAAAGGCGGCCCTCACTTCGGCCGGCAATGGAAAAATCACGAAAATTGACTATGAGCCCCAGGAGGTGGATGATCTGATCCAGATAATCGATCGACATCAGGAGGCGGGAAAAGTGAACCTCACCGCGGCTCCGATTATAGTCGCAGGCGGATACGGCATGGGTACCAGGGAAAACTTTCAGCTCATCCACGACCTGGCAGATCTTATCGGGGGTGAGGTTGCCGGCTCGCGGGCAGCAGTGGATGCCGGATTCATCGAACCTGACCGGCAGGTTGGACAAACCGGGGTAACGGTCCGGCCCAAGTTATACATCGCGGCCGGCATTTCCGGCGCAATCCAGCATCGGGCCGGCATGCAGGAATCCAGCAAAATCATTGCCATCAATACTGACCCGGACGCCCCCATATTCGACGTCTGTCATTACGGAATTGTCGGAGATGCCATGCAGGTTGTTCCGCAATTGATGGAAGCCTATAAGAACAAATTGAAATAGGGATACACATGCCGAATTTTTTCACAGACAATCGTGATCTCCTCTTCCAATTCAATCATCTGGATATCGAAGATATTGTGGAAATCACCGAAAAGAATTATGCGGGGAAGGAGCAGTACAACTACGCTCCCAGCGATTACGAAGACGCACTCGATAACTATCGGAAGGTGCTGGAAATAATCGGGGATATCGCCGGGAATTTCGTTGCGCCCCTGGCAGCGGAAGTGGATATGCAGGGCGCACACCTGGAAGACGGCGAAGTCCACTATGCGGAAGGCACACAGAAAGCCCTGGATCAACTGTCCAAAGCCGAACTGATGGGGATGACCCTGCCCCGGGAATACGGCGGTCTCAACTTTCCTACCACCATCTATACCATGGCAATTGAGATGATCTCCCGGGCCGACGCCTCTCTCATGAATCTGTTCGGGCTGCAGGATATTGCCGAGACCATTCATAAATTCGGGACTGACGAGCAGAAGGAAGAATTTTTACCCCAATTCGCAGACGGGGACGCCACCGGCGCTATGGTGCTGACCGAACCGGATGCCGGCTCCGATCTGCAGGCGATCAAACTCCATGCCTATCAGGATGAAAGTGGTCAGTGGTACCTCCGGGGAGTCAAGCGATTTATCACCAACGGCGGCGGAGATATCCTGTTAGTGTTGGGTCGGTCGGAACCCGGCAGCCGCGATGCGAGAGGGCTGAGTTTATTCGTCTGCTATGGTGATGAGTCTGTGACAGTCCGGCGGATCGAGAACAAACTGGGCATCCACGGCTCGCCGACCTGTGAACTCCAGTTTAATGCCACCCCTGCCCAACTGATCGGCCGGCGGAAGTTCGGACTGATTAAATATGTCATGGATTTAATGAACGGAGCCCGACTGGGTGTTTCGGCGCAGGCACTGGGCATCTCTCAGGCAGCGTATGAGGAAGCATTGAAATACGCCAAAGCCCGTGAACAATTCGGGAAACCGATTTACAATATTCCGGCCGTGACCAATATGCTCATTGATATGAGGGTCACCCTGGAAAGCAATCGATCCCTGCTCTACTCCACGGCCAAATGGGTCGACCGGCGCAACAAACTGGCGGAAAAAGTGGAAGAACTCAAAGCCGAAGACAAATCGTACGCCGAGGAGAATAACCAACTCCGTCGAGCCTCGAAAATAGCAGACCTGCTCACACCATTAACCAAGTATATTTTAACGGAAGCCGCGAATAAAATCAGCTATGACGCTCTGCAAATCCATGGGGGCGCCGGATATATGAAGGAATTCTCCATCGAACGGATCACCCGGGATGCCAGGATCACCAATATCTACGAAGGCACCTCCCAGATACAGATCGTTGCTGCAGCCGGACACGTGATGAATGATATTCTCAAGGAGTACTTCCGGGAGAAAGCGGAAAAATCGTATAAGGGAACCCTCACTTCTCTGGCCAATCATCTCCGGGAAATCAGAGAAATTTTCGAAGAGAGCCGGAAATACTTGATCGATAAACGGGACAGTCAGTTTCAGGATGTGGCGGCGAAAGAACTGGTGGAATTATACGCGTTTCTATACGTTGGCTATCTGCTGCTGGACGAAGCGGAGGTGGATTCAAAGAAAGTGTTCATCGCAAACCGCTATATCGTGAGTTCGCTGGCAAATGCCAGGAAAAATGCCGAATCAATCAAGAATGAACAGTTCTCGGATCTCCTGCACGCCGACGAAATTCTCGTCTGATGCTATCCCGCAGCATGGTGCTCTAAAAACCGGACAGCCCGATCCGGAAAATCCGTGAACAGACCCTCGACATCCAGTTCTGAGTAAAAAATTTCCAGCACGTCTTCCATGGTGTTCGCATATTCAGGCAAAACATCGGCCTGGCAGTTATAGGGATGCACGAACAGACCGAGTGCATGAGCCTGTTCCACCAGCGAAGAATACGCCGGTCGCTTCATCTGATCTCTTCGTCCGTACACCATCTCCATATCCGGCGCGATGCCCTCGGCATAGGCAGCTATTTCATTTAACCATCGCTCCACAGACAGCTGCCCGGATTCAAACGCATCCCATTCCCGGCACTCATCACCGAGCAGCTGCACCAGCGGCAACCGGACTTTGTGCTTGCTCCGCAGCTCCCGGAGAGCATCCGAATCAAAGCACTGGAGAAAACACCGGCTCTCGCGCCCTGTGTAGCCATATTCCTGCAGGATGGAAAGTGCAATTTGCAGGAGATCTTTGCCTTCGGCCGTATGGAATTTGGGTGCTTTCAATTCCGGGTAAATACCGGTGTGTCGGTGCATACTGGCATTTAATCCCTGGATCAGTTCGATTTCCTCCCGTAGTGTCACGATTTCAAACCGGGATTTTCCCCAGGGAAATCTGTTCGGATGCACGACTAATTTTGCCAAAGGATCTATACGTTCCGAAACATGTAAAGTTTTGATCTCCTCCAGAGTGAAATCGATGGCATAGTACCGGCCATCGCCCCGTTCTCTTCCGGGAAATTCGATTGCTACGCTGGTCATGGTATCCAGATAAATATCATGGAGTATTATAGGATGATCATCTCTGGTTAATACCACATCCTGTTCCAGAAAGTGCGCCCCCATACCGTACGCCAGCGCTTTCGATGCCAGGGTATGCTCAGGCAGATATCCGGACGCCCCCCGGTGGGCTATGACAATTTTTTCATTCAGAGCCGATGCCATAATCTGTTCTGCTCAGTGGTGCTGTCAGCGCTGCAATCGCGATCGAAGATCTATGTTTACTGCTCCTGGCTACGCTGCCCCGGATGACAGATCGCTCAATTTCCATACGTCCGGGTGTGAACTCTCAGGCCACCTGTTTCTGTTTGACCAGATTAATCAGACTTCCCTGCAGTACCATTTCGACCTGCCGGTCCGTCATGGAGTGCTCTGCCTCAAAGGCTGTGTCTTTGGTGGTATTGTGTACAGTCAGAATCCTCCCCTGCCGGATTTTCGTTCTGGCGTCCTTTACTGCCACGGTATCTCCCTGATCAATGGAATCATAATCGTCCGGGTTTACAAAGATTAATGGCAGGATACCAAAGTTGACCAGATTTTGCCAGTGGATGCGCGCATAGCTCTTCGCCAGCACCATTTTCAATCCGAGATACCGTGGTGCCAGCGCCGCATGTTCCCGGCTGGATCCCTGACCGTAATTTTCGCCGCCGACGATCACAGAACCGGTTTCCCGGGTGGCCATCGCCCGATCATAGTAGGTATCATCTACCTGATAATAGACAAATTTGCTGATCTCGGGAATGTTGCTCCGATAAGGCAGCACTTTCGAGCCCGCAGGCATAATTTCATCCGTGGACACATCATCGCCGACTTTCAGCAAGACCGGCGCCTCCAGCTGTTCCGGAAATGGATCAAAGTCCGGAAGCGGCTGGATATTGGGTCCCTTTTCCAACTCAACCTGTCCCCTGTCAGCAGCAGGTCTGACCAACATCTCTGTATTGATGCTGATCGATTCTGGCTCGTCGAACTTGGGATACTCCATATCCAGGGTTCTGGGATCAGTGATGACGCCGGTCAGCGCGGAGGCGGCGGCTGTTTCGGGACTACAGAGATACACTTGATCTTCCTTGGTGCCGGACCGGCCCGGGAAGATCCTCGGAACCGTCCGGAGACTGATACGTCCGGTGGCGGGCGCCTGGCCCATCCCGATGCAGCCGTTGCACCCGGCCTGGTGTATCCGGGCGCCGGAAGCGATTAACTTGCCGAGATAACTCAACGCCACCAGGTTCTCCAGAATCTGCCGGGACGTAGGATTCACGTCGAATGAGACGCGATCGTGCACCTGCCGGCCCGCTACGATTAAACCGGCGATGGCAAAATCTCGCAGCCCGGGGTTTGCAGAAGATCCGATGTAGGACTGATAGATTTCCTTCCCGGCGACCTCCCGGACAGGCACAACAGTCCCCGGGCTGCTGGGTTTGGCGATCAGTGGTTCTAACTCTGATAAATTAATCTCGTCATGGTCATCGTACCCGGCATCGTTATCAGCCACCAGCTCCTGCCAGACGTCTTCTCTTCCCTGAGAGCGCAGAAATCGCCGGACCTCCCCATCCGAGGGAAAGACCGTGGAGGTTGCTCCAAGCTCCGCCCCCATGTTCGCAATCACGTGCCGGTCCATTGCGGACAGCGACTCCAGCCCCGGTCCAGAGTATTCGATAACTTTGCCAACGCCTCCATCCACGCCGTGGCGACGCAGCATTTCAAGAATCACATCCTTGGCGCTCACCCAATCCGGTAGTTCTCCGGTGAGTTTCACTCCCCAGATCTGTGGCATTTTCACATAGAACGGTTCGCCTGCCATCGCCAGTGCGACCTCCAGCCCACCGGCGCCAATTGCCAGCATTCCCAGAGATCCGGCCGCGGGAGTATGACTATCCGATCCGAGCATGGTTTTTCCCGGAATGCCAAATCGCTCCATGTGAACGGGATGGCTCACCCCGGTTCCAGGCCGGCTGTACCAAACCCCGAACTTCCGGGAAGCGCTCCGAAGAAAGAGGTGATCGTCCGGATTCTTAAAATCTTCCTGGATGAGATTGTGATCAACATACTGTGCCGACACCTCCGTCTTGACACGCGGGATTTCCATCGCCTCGAACTCCAACATGACCATGGTGCCCGTGGCATCCTGGGTGAGAGTCTGATCGATCTTCAACCCAATTTCTTCACCCGGGATCATTTCTCCTTCCGACCGATGGCTTTCTATAAGTTTCTGTGTGATATTTTTGCCCATGCGTTTACGCTCCTTTTATCCGTTAGCTCATTCTTGCTTCTTCGTTCTGCAATTCCAAGAGATTTCATGTCCGGTGAACTCTTCTCACAATATGCTGGTTCACGGTGTTGATAATTACTAAAAAATAGGTGAAATGCGGCACAAATAAAACTATCACCTGACGGTACCTGCTCCCGGAATAAAAAACCTCTGCCCGATCGCTCGGGCAGAGGTTTGACGGTTATATTGGCTGAGAGATTTTTTATGAGGTCAACCTATCATCATTGCATCTCCATAACTCAGAAAGCGATAGCCTTCGTTGAGTGCTTCATGATAGGTCTCCATCAAACCTTCATAATTGTAGAAGGCAGACTGCATTATCATGGTTGCGGAGAGCGGTTGATGAAAGTTGGTGATCAGCGCATCCGCGATGTGGAAATGAAACGGAGGATAGATAAACAAATCGGTCCACCCTTCTCTGGGCACCACTTTTTTCCCCTCGAATTGGGAGGTTTCCAGAGCACGCATCACTGAAGCGCCCACCACAATAATGCGTTCCCCGTCATTCCGGGCAGCATTGATGCGAGCCGCCGCTTCCTTACTGATATTAAAATATTCGGCATTTAAACTGAATTTTGACAGGTCGCTGATGGTAATAGGTTCATAGGGATGCACACCCAGATGCAGGGTGATTTTGACAATCTGAACCCCTTTTGCTTCCAGTTCTTCCAGGAGCGAATCGGTGAAATGAAGACCGGCAGATGGCGCGACCACTGACCCACGACACGCGGCATAGACTGTCTGGTAGGTAATTTTATCTTTCGGTTCGGCCCGACGCTGAATGTACGGTGGGAGCGGCGCCTCCCCCAGGTGGCCCAGCATCTGCTTGAGATCGGAACCGTTTTTATGAAAGCTGAGCACCCGGCCGCTGGAGACAGTATTATCAATCACATCGCACTTCAGGTTTTCTCCGAAGATCAGGGAATTGCCAATCCGTACTTTTCTGGCCGGATCCACCGATACTTCCCAGATATCCTCACCTAATTCTCTGAGAAGAAACACGTGGATAGGATCATTGGTGTCGTCTTTATAGGCTGTGAACTTTGCCGGAAACACCTGCGTATTGTTCAGAACCAGGACGTCGCCTTCCTTGAGATAATCGGTTAAATCCGCAAAGATTTTATGTTCCCGATAACCGGCATCCTGGTTAATTAGCATAAGTTTGGCATGATCGCGAGGCTCTGCGGGATACTCGGCGATTCGGGATTCAGGTAAATCATACTCAAAATCATCCGGTCTCACTTTTTCCGATTGAAATATAGGATTAATATTACTGTAGGAAGGCATATATAATGATCTCCTCTAATTGGTTGTAGTTAAAGGTTAGCATTTTTTAATATTTTTTTACGAATATATATTCAAAAAAGTTCCAGAGGAAAGTGATAATCCTAATGTATCCAATTCACAAATATAAATAATTAATTAATTTAGAGTTAAAGGGGTTTTACGTAAGGGTATTTCTGAGCCGGGCATAGGGATATCCTTGTTTCGTTCCTCTGCTTGCTGATACTATAGACATACCATCCGGTGTGTTATAATTTCGACTGCAGGTGGATTCGGGAGCCGGACTTTGGAAATACTGTAAAACCGCTACAAGACTGCGGCCATCATATCCCGGATAAGTTGAACGAGTGGTGACGGATACACTCCGAAATAGATCAGTGCTCCGGTCAACCCGACGAGAAGTAATTTTCCGCTGAGCGAAATCCCCGGGAGCACGGGCGCTTCTTCTCCATCCGGGGAGGAGAGCATTGCAACCACCAGACGCAAATAATAGTAGAGTGCGATTGCGCTGTTGACGACCAGGAGAATTACCAACCCGTACTGCGCGGCGCTCACTCCGGCGGTGACGACAAAAAATTTCCCGACGAATCCTGCAGTCAACGGGATGCCGGCCAGAGAGAGCATGACGGCAGTAAAGGCCGCAGCAATCCAGGGACGCGACCAGAACAATCCCCGGTAATCTTCGATAGACGTCTTTTCACTCCCGGTTTCAGCGAGCAACGAGACAATACCGAATGCACCCAGTGTCGTAATAAAATAGACAACCAGGTAATAAGAGATCGCTTCGACCGCGAGTGCACCGCCTGCCACGAATGCCACCAGGAGATACCCGAGATGTGCAATGGAGGAATAGGCCAGCAGCCGTTTGACATTTTCCTGCATGAGCGCGAGATAATTCCCGACAAACATAGAGGCAACCGCGATAAAACCAATAGCAATCAACACCGTATTCAGACTGTATCCGCTGGTCAGGAGAAAGTACCGGAGCAACAATGCCACAATTCCGCCTTTGGAGACCGTGGCAATAAATGCTGTGACCGGAGCAGGAGCCCCTTCGTAGACGTCCGGTGTCCACATATGAAACGGCACCACCGCTAACTTAAATCCGGCTCCGGTGAGTAAAAGTGCAGTACCGGTAAGCACAAAGAGCGAGTTTTCACCCGGTCCGGAGGCAATACGATCAGCCAGGTCGGCGAACTGCAGGGTGCCTAATTCACCATACAGTAATGCCATTCCCAGCAGCAGGAAGGCGGAGGAAGCGGCCGCCAGAATCAGGTATTTGATCCCGGCTTCGAGCGGAAATTCGGAAGATCGTAAAAATGCGATCATCACGTACAGCGAGATCGTCAACACCTCCAACCCGAGAAAAAAGGAGGCAAAATGGGTGCTGGAAACCAGCACACCTGATCCGAGAACTGCCAGCATCAAGACGATATAGATTTCATCTTTGGCGCCTTCGTGATATCGGAGATAATTATAGGTGAGTATGGCTACCACAATGGAAGCGACAAAAATTAACCCCATGAAAAAGAGCGCATAGGTATCGATGATTAGCAGTGGTGTGACCTGCCTGGGTGCGACGGTTCCAGCGCTCCAGAGTGAAACGAACGCCACAGCCAGCCCAATGAGCGACAGAAGAAATGACACGAAGTGATTCCGTTTCATCGCCACATTCAGCAGGATAATAACCGAACTTACACTGATAATCAGGAGGGGCATCAACGCCGTAAAATCAACGGATGACATTACGTACCCTCCTGTTCCGCAGAATTGTGGTTCACCGGCTCAGCTATATGGAGCGGATTATCCGATAGGTTACGGGACATCCCAGGATTGGGCGTCTGATCTTCCACCTGGGATATCGGAATGATTCCCCGTTCAATTTTTTGCAGGGCAGGCCGGGCGGTATCAAGCACCGGCTTCGGAAATAACCCTAACCAGATAAGGATTATGATCATGGAAGCCATGACCGCCAGGTTGCGAATCGACAGATCGGGCAGTTCCCAGGATTCCCGCTGCTCTCCGTGGAAGGTCCGCTGGATAATCCACAGGGAATACACGGTGGCGAAGACGAGACCGACAACCGCGACGGCGGTGACCGGGATATTCACCTGAAAGGCGCCGATCAGGGCTAAAAATTCACCCACAAAGTTCCCGAGTCCCGGCAGTCCCAGCGAAGCCATTGCCAGAAACATCGCCACTGCTCCCATCCTTGGAACAGATTCCCAGAGCCCGCCCATCCGGTCCATATCTCTGGTATGAATTTTATCATAGATGATCCCGACCAGAATGAAGAGCCCGCCTGTGCTTAATCCGTGGCAAATCATGGTCATAATGGCGCCCTGGAACGCCAGCTCGTTAAAGGCAAAGATTCCAATGAGCACAAATCCCAGATGACTGACACTGGTGTAGGCAATGAGACGCTTCAGATCATTCTGCGCAAAGGCCAGCACGGCGCCGTAAATGATCCCCACCGCTCCCAGAATCATGGCAAACGGTGCAATTTGGGCAGCGGCGTTCGGGAAGAGAGGCAGGACAAATCGAAACAGTCCATAGGCGCCAGTTTTGAGCAGCAACCCGGCCAGTATCACGCTTCCGGCGGTCGGTGCGTCGGTGTGAGCATCCGGCAGCCAGGTGTGGACCGGCACCGCCGGCAATTTCACCACGAAGGCAATGAAGAACCCGAGCATAAGCCACATGGCCAGGTGCGACGGAATGGACGTGCCAATCAACTCGGTATAATTAAATGTGTACACGCCGGTATTCTGGAAGTGGGTAAAATACAGTCCCAGGATCGCAACCAGCATGAGCAACCCGCTGGCCTGGGTGAAGATAAAAAATTTGATCGCCGAGTAAATCCGGTTCGCGGATCCCCAGATGGCGATGAGAAAGTACATGGGAATTAGCATCATTTCCCAGAAGAAATAGAATAAGAACAGGTCCAGCGCCAGGAACACGCCGGTGACGCCTGCCAGAATCCACAACAGATTGAAGTGGAAAAAGCCAACCCGTTCCCGGATATCAGACCAGGAAGCGAGTACCGAGACGACCCCCAGGAATGCGGTGAGCAGGACCATCAGCAGACTGATACCATCCAGTCCGAAGTAGAATCCGATGCCATACTGGGGAATCCAGGGCGCCTGAAATTGTAAGAGCCAACCTCCCTGGTTTTCCAGTGCTATCTGTGCCGGATGCTGTATCCAGATGACGACTGCCAGAATCAAGTCGAGTATCATTGCAATGAGCGAAATCCACCGGGACAGGAGCGGATTCACTTTCCCGAAAATCCAGGCGAGTACTCCGCCGATAATCGGTATGAGAATAAGCCACAGAAGGATCATAAGAACACCGCAATCGCTATCGTTATAATTGCACCTAACGCAATGCCTGCTGCATACACTCGCACTTTGCCGTCCTGAGAGCGACGAACGAGGTTATGCAGTCCCCGGCTCACCGCAGCTATTCCGGTGTAAATAGCATCTACCACATCCCCCTTATTCACCCTGGCAATCCAGAGGAACGGTTTCACAAAAATCCAATCATAGAGCCAGTCAAATCCCCACCCGGAAAAGAAAAACCTATACACCGCCCCGCGGACTGCCCCCCGTGACACTTCTCTGGAATGAATGGCCTTTTTCAGATAGAGCTGGTAGGCCAGATAGATTCCGCCCAAGGCCGCTGCAGCGGCAATCAACTGAAAGAGCACTTCGGTGCCTAATCCCAGTTCAAAGGCATTGACTTCCGGGAGTGCCGAGTGTAAAAACTCCGAGAACGGCGCGAAGTGACCCAGCGTATGGGGCATATCGACAAAACCGCCGATGATTGCAAGCGCTCCCAGAACGATTAGTGGAATTTTGATGGTTTTTCCCGGTAGTTTGTCAATGTGGCCTTTGGTTTCACCCCAGAATGTGATGAACACCATCCGGAAGGTATAGAGACCGGTAATAAACGCCCCGATAAGTGCAACCAGCCAGAGCACAGCACCCCCGCTCTTGGAAGACCAGGCGTACCACAGGATCATGTCCTTGCTGTAGAAACCGGCAGAGATTAGCGGGACGGCGGCTAATGCGGCACTCCCGGCCAGAAAGGTCCAGAAGGTGACGGGCATTTTATCTTTGAGGCCGCCCATTTTGAACATGTCATGTTCATGATGCATACTCATGATAATCGCGCCGGCACCGAGGAAGAGCAGCGCTTTGAAAAAAGCATGCGTCATGAAGTGAAAGATTGCGGCGGTATAGGCGCCCACCCCCAGCGCCAGAAACATGTATCCAATCTGGCTGATGGTTGAATACGCCAGCACCCGCTTGATATCACGCTGAGTCAGGGCGCTGAATCCGGAAATCAGGAGTGTCGCCGCTCCGACCACGGCCACCAGGAGCTGAACGGGAGGCGCCAGGGTAAATAATATGTTCGTGCGGGCGATAAGGTAGACACCTGCCGTTACCATCGTTGCCGCATGAATAAGCGCGCTCACGGGGGAAGGACCGGCCATGGCATCCGGCAGCCAGGTTTGCAAGGGCAACTGGGCAGATTTCCCCACGGCTCCGCCAAGCAGTAACGCTGCCGCCGCCGTAGCGTAAGTTGATCCGGTGGCCCACTGCAATGAAGCTTTCTCCAGAATAGCCTGGATATTCAAAGTCCCCAGTTGGGTGAACAACAAAAATAATCCCAGTGCCATTGCCGCATCACCTACTCTGGTCACCACAAAAGCCTTGCGGGCAGCCCGGCCGTTGGCGGGGTCTTTATACCAGAATCCAATCAACAGGTAACTGCAGAGGCCGACCCCTTCCCAGCCAAGATAGAGTAAAACCAGATTGCTCCCCAGCACCAGCACGAGCATCATCGACACAAACAAATTCATATACGCGAAGAACCGGCTGTAGCCTTCCTCTTCCCGCATAAATTCAATGGAATAGAGATGGATGAGAAATCCGACCACGGTGACTACCAGCATCATAACGACTGAGAGGGCATCCAGATGGAAGGCAATATCCGGAGAGAAATTTCCCACGCCGATCCAGGTCCAGAGTACTTGTGTGTAGGCATGTTGAGGCGGCGGGGACGTCATGAAAGTAAACGAGATGACCAGGGCAAGCAGGGCTGAAATACCCACAGATCCCGCCCCGAACGCTGCAATGGTTTTCTTCGGCAAACGCGCACCAACCAGCATCAGGAGGAAGAAACTGACCAGCGGAATTGTCGGAACGAGCCAGAGTAAACTGTACACGTTACCCCCTCATCTTGCTTGCCGAATCAACATCCAGCGTTTTATACTTCTGGTACATCTGCAGCACCAGCGCCAGACCCACTGCTACTTCCGCCGCGGCCATGGCCAGAATGAACATGAACATCACCTGTCCATCCGGCGCACCCCAGCGGGAACCCGCCACAACAAACGCCAGGCCGGCGGCATTCAGCATCACTTCGATGGACAACAGCATAAAGATGATATTCCGCCGCACCAGCAGCCCCGTGAGACCGATAGAGAATAATACTCCGGCGAGCAGCAATCCGTGTTCCATGGGAATATTTGCCATAAGTCTTCTCTCAATACCTCTCACAAATTACCATAGATATTCACTTCAATTTTTTTCCCAGATGATACGCTCCGACTAATCCGGCCAATAACAGCATTCCGACCAGTTCAACTCCCAGCAGATAGGTACTGTACAGACTCGCGCCGACCGCTTGTGGTTCGACCGGATTACCGGTGACACTCTGCGGAGTGCCGGTCAGAACCATATAGAAAAATTCTGCTCCCAACACAACGGCAAGAACCACCGGGCCGATCCAGTCGGCGGGGCGCAGAATCAGGCGCTCCTGTTCTACCGATTTATGCCCCAAATTGAGCATCATAATTACAAAGATGAACAGCACCATGATCGCCCCTGCATACACAATCACTTCCAGGGCAGCAATAAAGGGGGCGCCCAGGGTGTAAAAGATGATGGCCACAGCCAGGAGCGAGATAATCATATACAGCAATGCATGCACCGCATGCAATCGTGTGATGACCAGCACCGTCGAAATAATCGCCACTGCTGCCGAGAGGTAGAACACAACAGTCATAATATCAGCTCATAACCATTCTATGGTAACAGACTATGAATATCCACCGGCGGATCTTCGTTTTCCGCCTCCCCTTTATCCTTACCGCCAATTTTCAATCCGGCCACTTTATAATAATGATAGCCAGGATATTTGCCTTCTCCCGAAATCAGCAAGTCTTCTTTCTCATAGACCAGTTCCTGGCGATCGTATTCACCCATTTCGAAATCCGGAGTGAGTTGGATGGCATAGGTCGGACAGGCTTCCTCGCACAACCCACAAAAAATGCAGCGTGAGAAATTAATCCGGAAAAAATCCGGGTAGCGCCGCCCGTTCTCATCTTCGGTTGCCTGCAGAGAGATGCAATCTACCGGACAGGCGACAGCACAAAGATAGCAGGCCACACAACGCTCTCCGCCGTCCGGATCTCTGGAGAGAATAATCCGGCCCCGATACCTGGGTGCCAGATAGGGTTTCTCCTCCGGATATTGCACGGTGACCGGTTTACTGAACGTGTGCTTCAGCACGGTCCAGATACTTTTTATAATGCTTATCATAGTATTCCCCTTATTGTACTGCTAACAGGATGCCGCCGGTGACCACCAGATTCAATAACGCCAGCGGCAGCATCACTTTCCATCCGTAAGCTAACAACTGATCATACCTCGGCCTCGGCAAGGAGGCGCGAAGCAGAATGAAGAACATCACAAAGATTAATGTTTTCAGCAGAAACCAGATCACCGGCGGCAGGAACGGTCCCAGCCAACCTCCGAAAAACAGGGTAGTGATCATGGCTGAAATCAGGGTAATACCCATGTACTCGCCGACGAAAAACATGCCGAATTTCATCCCGGAATATTCGGAATGGAACCCGGCGATCAGCTCACTTTCCGCTTCCGGAATATCGAGGGGTAACCGATGTGATTCCGCCACCCCGGCGACCAGAAACACGATAAATCCCAGGAATTGAGGAATAACATTCCACATCCCCTGTTGGGCCTCCACGATTTCCCGCAGATTGAAAGAGCCGGTCATCACCACGATGCCGAGCAGCGACAACCCCAGAAATACTTCGTAACTGATCATCTGGGATGCTCCGCGCATCCCGCCCAGCAGAGCATATTTATTATTGGACGACCAGGCCGCCAGCACCAGACTATATGCGCCCATAGATGACATCGCCAGAAAGAAAAGCAGGCCGATATTCATATCAACTACCCCGATGCCGGGGGCCACGGGCACCACCATAAACGACATAAGCACCGTAAAAATAATGATGGATGGCGCCATGATAAACACCGGTTTGTCTGCAAACGGAGGGATCCAGTCCTCTTTGGTAAAGATTTTAATGATATCTGCAACCACCTGAAAAATACCGAACGGTCCCACCCGGTTTGGGCCGTAGCGATCCTGCCATAATCCAAGCATCCGTCGTTCCAGCCAGATGTTGGCTGCCGCCAGCGTGGAGGCGCCCAGCAGCACTGCGATGGCCGAAAAGATCGTGTATTCAACGATGATCATGATTCGGTGACTCCGGTTACTTTCGCCCATCCCGGCAGGTCGGGTGCGGAGAGACCGGGCAATCCTCTCGGAACCCCGATGATGCCGGCAGGTAATTCCCCGGTTACTTGTACGCGCAATGTCTGTTGAGCGCCACCCAGTTCCAGAGTGACCTCGTTGTCTGATTCAATATTCAATGATTGTGCATCCCCCGGACTGACGGCAAGATATGGTTCCGGCACTTCCTTTGCCACTCCTTCGGATCGTGCGCTCAACTCCTCGCTGCCAAAGATATGGTAGAGCGGAACTGTGTAATATTTCTCTGATGCCGCGGTGAAGCTCCCGGGAATCTCCCGGTAATAATCCGCCTCTTTCGTTGTAGGTTCAATCAGCCGGATACCGGGATCGCCTCCCCGCAGTTCGCCCCCCACCTCGCTCTGATATTTGTTGGTAGCCTGGACAGAATTCCAGCCCGGCGCCCAGAAAAAAGAGGTCAGCCCGGGAGGCTGCTTCCCCGAATACCCTTCCATAGAAAAGCTCAGCGGCGAGTCAGGATCATCGGGGGGGTTCTGTTCATGAACATTTTTATCGGCTTTCATGGCTGTCCGTCCGCTGTACCGGAACGATTCTCTGGGAATTTTCTGGCGGTGGATCCGGTAGTTCGAATCCGGGGCCAGGTCTGCCAGCGCAGCAAACTGCTCCACCGATTTCAGCATGGCGGAAAAGACGTCATCCAGCCCATTCCAGCCGCTCACATCCACATCTTCGTTCACTTCCAGGATATCCCGGACCCAGCGCCAGCTCTCCTGGACCTCACTTTCATCTTCGGTATACACCTGATAGAATCGCTGGGCACGCCCTTCGTTATTAATGAGCGTTCCATCCGCTTCCGCAAACGTACCTGCCGGGAGCAGAATATCCGCGTGTTGAGTGGTGGCATTTTCCAGATGATCGATACAAATCACCTGTTTGCATTTGTTCAGAAACTCATCCACCGCGGCCGGGGCGGCTCTTCGATACAGATCATTTTCGACTATGACCACTGTGTCTGCGTCTCCCTCCGCAATTGCTCGCATGGCGCCATCCAAACTCCTGCCCTCCAGGTAGGTGACCCCCATGCTGTTCGCTTCCGGCACCGTCAGGCTGATTCCTGCCGGATTCCCCTCCGCAGAGAGAGCCCAGGCAACATTGGCCGCCGCCTGGATGACAGAAGGCTCCAGCAAACTGGTGCCAGAGATTACAACCGGATGGTTCGCTTCTCGCAAAATTTGTGCAATGGTTTCGGCGCGTTCTTTCATCTCATCGGAGATGTCGGACAGGACAGGCGCTTCCTCATCTAAAGCGCTGGCTATGGCAAAACCCAGCCTGGCGATGTCGTCCGGCGCCAACCGGTATGTTTCCGTGGCAAATTTATCGAGTTCGGTTCCGACGGGAGTGGCGATGAATAAGGGGCCTTTCTCATCCTGGGCCATCTCCCGGACTGCCGCATCATGCCATTCCGGGATCCCGAATTCCGAGGCTGCCTTAATCGGCTGGTTCCGCACAGCCTGCCGCACGGCCAGATCCAGCATGGGAGCGGTATTCGTCAGATCTTCCCCCAGGATCACCACGGCATCCGCCTGTTCGACATCGTGCAGTGAGGCGGATCGAGCGGGTCCTCGGTGAAGCACTTTCTGTGCAAACCGCACCAATTCAGATTCTTTGGTGGACATCCCGCTGTAAAACCGGTTGGAGCCCACCATCGTCCGCAAGGCATAATTACTTTCCAGTGATGCCCGGGGTGACCCGATTCCGATCACCTTGTTTTTATCCCGCACCAGAGCACCGATCCGGGAGACGGCTTCGTTAGCGGTGGTTGTTTTCCCCGAAACAATCGGATGCTTGATCCGGTCGTCCCGGTTCACGAATTCGTAACCAAACCGCCCCCGGTCGCAGAGAAAATAGCCGTTCACCTGCCTGTTATAACGATTTAAAATCCGGCGGAGCGTGCCGTAGCGCTCACCCGGAATAATGTTGCACCCCAATCCGCACTGCTGACAGATCGATGGCGCGGTTTGCAAATCCCATTTGCGCGTGTAATGTTGTTTCAATGTCTTATCGGTGAATACGCCGGTCGGGCAGACTTCCACCAGATTACCGCTGAAGGGGCTCCGGAGTTTCCCATCTTTGTGACGCCCGAAATAGACATGGTCATGCGCTGCAAACGCATGGAGATCGTCTCCGCCGGCATAATCACGATAGAACCGAACGCATCGGTAGCACGTGATACACCGATTCATCTCGTGGTTGATAAACGGTCCCAGGTCCTGATTGCGATGGGTGCGTTTTTTAAAGCGAAACTCCCGGTAACTATGCCCGGTCATCACGGTCATATCCTGGAGATGGCATTCTCCGCCCTCATCACATACCGGGCAGTCGTGGGGATGATTGACCATCAACCATTCGATGATATTTTGACGAAACTGCTTGGCGTCAGGATCTTTCAGCGAGATCCGGAGCCCGTCCTCAACCGGTGTCA
>DATFLS010000475.1:0-7177 GCA_035267465.1 bacterium | reverse complement strand
AGATCTGCGTGAGTGGCTGGATACAGAAGGTTACGATGCGGTCGATGTATATCTGTTGACAGACGGGCAGCGTGCTCAGTATGTTTCAGGAAGGAGTCCGGTTCTTGATCCCTGGGGCTCAAGCCGCTGGCTGGTAGTCACCTTACCCCGGCAGGTCACCCAGGCAGGTATCCAGACGGTCAGTTTTCCCGCAGAGATGCTGCAGCCGGGAACGGAAATGCCCCTGGAGGTGACGGTGGGAAGATCAGACAGTACCGAGCCGAGCTCGACTGCCATCCAGGTATTCAAAGATGGGCAGAAAATAGGACAAAGCCTGGTGAACTGGAGCACGGAGTACGAAGCCACCGAAACCTTCAAAGTGCCGCTGAAGCAAACAGGATTGTTTCAGATGGCAGTTACGCTTGGAGCTGATGCCTACCCGGCGGATAATCACTGGTATCTCAACGGTGATGTACCGGCGGGACTGGAAATCGTGTTGGTGAGCGATTCGCCGGGGAGCAGGTTCTTCCTGGAAACCGCACTGCAGAGCATTGCGGCGAGACAGAGCACTATTTCGGTCAACTCGGTATCGTCCGGGGAGATCATGGAGTATCTGAATTCGGAGGTGGATGTAATCGTCCTCTCTGATGTGGCGCTCTCCGGTCCGGCGGCAGATGCCATGATGCAAATGGTCGAGGCGGGTACGGGCCTCATGATATTTCCCGGAACCACGATTCGCAGGCAGGAATCGTACATACTGGGCGGACGTTTGCCTGTGTACACCAGGTACGAGGAATTGGCACCCGGAACATTTCAACAGGTGCAGCAGGTGGACTGGGATCATCCGGTTTTCCTGCATCTGAGCAATAACGCAAGGGATTCAATCCAATTGCCTCAGGTCTATCGATATTTCAGAATAGCACGGAGCACCTTTCAACCATTGATGCAGCTGGGTGGCGGGATACCACTCTTATCCGAGACTGGGTTGCAACGGGGCCGAATCTGGTGCTGGGCGACCGCTCCTTCATTGGAGTGGACTGACTTGCCGAGACGGGGAATCTTCCTGCCGATCATTGTACGGGGGCTCTATTATCTGGCCGGGACACAGCGGCGATATCAGAACCAGTTAACCACCGGTGAACCACTGACCTACAGTATTTCTGACCCGGCTGTGGGCGATCAATTAACCCTCATCACTCCGTCGGGACAATCCGTGGCCCTCCCGGTGACCGGGGGAGAGGTGCAATACGTGAACACATCACGATCCGGTCAGTATAGCTTATATGATAACGAGCGGTTGCTGGCGTTGTATTCGGTCAACACTTCTCCGGCCGAGCGGGATATGAGCCGGATAAGCTCCAGTGAATGGAAAGTTCTGTTTGGCGAGCAGTTTAGCGGCGTCTTTGAACCTTCTGGTGAAGATGCCAGTTTAGCCGGCACCGGCCTCACACACGGGCGCGCTCTCTGGCAATGGGCCTTTTTGTTGGCGCTGGCCTGCGTGATCATCGAAATGATATTGACACGAACGGAATTTACAGAGGAAAGGAACGCTGAAAACTGAATGATTAACGAGACTCCGAACAACCTGGACCAGGGCATTCTGGTTGGTGTAACCAAAAATGCATCTGATACCTGGCATATGAATGAATACCTGGAGGAGTTGAACCTGCTGGCCACAACCGCCGGCATCGATGTGGTGGATGTGTTGACCCAGCATCGGGAGAATATCGACCCGGCCTACTTCATCGGAGAAGGGAAAGCACAAACCCTGGCCCATATGGTCGATGAACAGGAAGTGAACGTCGTCATTTTCGACGACGATCTCAGCCCGGCCCAGGTGCGGAACTTGGAGAACCTAGTCGACGCCCGGGTGATGGACCGAAGCGGCCTGATTTTGTTGATCTTCCAGCTGCACGCTCGCACCAAAGAAGCAAAAACCCAGGTTGAACTCGCCCGGCTGGAATACCTGCTGCCGCGCCTGACCCGTCGCTGGACCCACCTGGAACGACAGGTCGGCGGCATCGGTGTGCGCGGCGGGATGGGAGAAACCCAGATTGAAATTGACCGCCGGCTGATTCGAAACCGGATCGCCAAACTGAAAGGGGAACTGAAAAAAGTGGAACAGCAGCGATCCGTCCGGCGGGAAGGACGACATAATGAATATCGGGTGGCGCTGGTGGGGTATACGAATGCCGGCAAATCCACCCTGATGAACCATCTCTGCAAAGATAATGCGGATCTGCTGGTGCAGGATCAACTCTTCGCCACCCTGGATACCACTATCCGATCCGTGGAATTGACCGATTCCCATAGGATTTTACTGTCGGACACCGTCGGGTTTATCCGGAAACTGCCCCATCAGCTGGTTGCCTCTTTCCGCTCGACCCTGGCGGAAGTACAGGAGGCGGATTTGTTGATTAAGGTCGTGGATGTGAATCATCCGCAATACGAAGAGCACCTGCGAACGGTGAATGAAGTGCTGCAGGATATGAATTGTCTTGAAATTCCGGCTGTCACTGTGTTTAATAAAATCGATGCGGTACCGGATACCAATCTGCTGGCAAAAGTGCGGCGAGAGCATCCGGATGCTATCTTGATCTCTGCGGAACGGGATATTCGACTGGATGAAGTTAACAGCCGGATTGTCGATATAAAAGAACAGGATTATGTGGATGATGAAGTGACATTGTCGGTGAAATTCGGAGATAAAATTGCGGCGCTGCATCAACAGACGGAAGTCCTGGAAAAAACGTTTGTTGATACTATGGTGCATATTCGATATAAAGCACACAAGAATGATATACCGAGAATCAGAGGCATGATATTAGGTGAGTAAACGAGGGTTGGACTTATGGAAGTTAAAGTCTTGAACAGCAAAGTCGAGATTGTGCAGGGGGATCTTTCAGAACAGGACACGACCGCCGTGGTCAACGCGGCGAATAATCATCTCTGGATGGGATCCGGCGTGGCCGGGGCCCTGAAGAAAAAGGGTGGAGAGTCGATTGAACAGGAAGCCATCGAGCAGGGGCCGACGAACATCGGCAATTCGGTGCTTACAAAGGGTGGAGACCTCAAGGCACGCTACGTCATTCACGCCGTGAGCATGGGGCAGGACATGAAGACCAATATTGATTATGTTGCCAAAGCAACTCGCTCCGCCCTGCAGCTGGCAGATGAGGAAGGGATAGGTTCGGTCAGTTTCCCGGCCATCGGAGCCGGCGCCGGCGGACTTGAGATGCATCAGGTGGCCAGTACCATGTTAACCCAAACCATCGATCATTTGCAGTCAGATACCTCCATTCGACTGGTGCGGTTTGTCCTGTTCGATGAAAAAACCCACGAAGCCTTCAACGATGAGTTACGACACATGTTTGCCAGGAATTGACGCTCGATTCTGCCCTTGCATTCTTTCCTGAATTCAGTCACCTTATGGGCATTCGACCGCGAAGAGACCCAAGAAAATGTCTACAAAAACTACACACCAGGAGAAAACAACCTCCACTGTCAGGGTGATTGGCGAGAGTGGAGAATTAAAAATTGGGCTGTTAAAGAATCTGGGCACGGATATCATTCTCGATTTGGTCGAGGTATCCGAGAGTCTGGCAGAGAAATTCGGCGCCTCGGCCAAACTCAATCCATCCACCCTGGAAAAATATTTTAACTTTCCCTTCACCTATCCGTTCGTCGCCGTATTGCGGGGAGAGATAATCGGGTATATCATCGGGGTTCCCCTGGAACGGTTCGCCGATGATCTCTGGTCGAGCTACGATGACAATCTCGGGAAAAACAATACGATTTATACATACGCGTTCGCCTTTAAAAAACGGTTCCATAAAACCGGATACGCGAAAGTCCTCAAGAAGATTTATTACACCTGGATGCGAAAGCGCGGGGTCGAGTATATCTCCGGACACGTGGTGCAGGGTATAGCCGAGAGTTTTTCCGGCGAAGTGGACATTTTGCACCAGTTTGAAAACTGGCACGGGACCGGAGAAACCTTCGAATACTATCGCCGGCCGCTGCAGAATTCACAAAACGGCCGGATGTAATCGCCATGCCGGATGCTCCCGGGGCGACACTTTCCTTTCTTGCCGATACCATGTTAAAAAAATTAGCCAAGTACCTCCGCGCACTGGGCTACAATACCTTCTTCGATGAATCCGCCGATGATCAGGAGTTACTTCGAATTGCCCTGGACGAAGATCGTATTCTCTTAACCCGCGACCGAGCCCTGTTTGAGGATGCTCCGGACGCCCACGCCTTTTATCTCACACCGCAACTTACAGAAAATCAACTCAAACAGCTGGCCCAACATTATCCCATAGATTTTAATGAGTCGCGGTTTCTCACCCGCTGCCTGGAGTGTAACACCCCTATTGAACAAATCGAGAAATCGACGGTCCGGGGGGAAGTGCCGGCGCGGGTGTATAAATACCGGGAGAAATTCTACCACTGCACGGTCTGCGACCAGATATTCTGGCGCGGCGACCATGTGAAGCGCCTGCGGAAGAAACTGCTGCGGATATTGGAAGCAGAATAAGCGGCTGGGTGATTACAAACTTGAACAGGAATAATGTCTGTTTATTCCCCGGAACTAAGCGTTGGCTATTTGGGAATTTGTTATAAAATCAGAGAATATCAATCCTAAACTGAAAGAAGGAGGGAACAGTAATGCCGGAACTACCGGATGTCGAGGTGTTTCGACAGTACTTCGATGCCACGTCTCTCCATCAGCGTGTCACGGCGGTTGATACCAGAGATGCGCGCGTACTGGAGGATATCACACCCGAGACGTTTCGGGAGGCTCTGACCGGACGAGAATTCGCCGCTTCCTCGCGGCACGGGAAGAATTTTTTCGCCCATCTTGATGCCGGAAACTTTCTACTGCTCCACTTTGGAATGACGGGAGAATTGAAGTATTTCGAGCATCCCGACCAAGAGCCGGACCATACCAGGGTTCTGTTCACGTTCGATAACGGCTGGCATCTGGGATATGTGAACATGCGGATGCTCGGGAAAGTCAACGTTATTTCCAGTATCGATGAGTACGTGGAGAAACAATCTCTGGGACCGGACGCATTACAACTCAGCTACGATCAGTTTGCCGGCCTGCTATCCTCCAAACGCGGCATGATAAAAAGCGCCTTCATGGATCAATCGTTAATGGCGGGGTTGGGGAACATCTACTCCGATGAAGTCCTTTACCAGTCCGGGATTCACCCCAAACGGCAGATGACCGGTCTGGGCGAGGACCAGTACCACACCCTTTATAAAAAGATGTGCGAAGTCCTGAACACGGCTATCGACTGCCAGGTGGATACGACGGAGTTTCCGGAGAACTATCTGATTAAGCACCGGGATCAGGAAGACACCTGCCCCAGGTGCGGCGGAGACATCAGAAAGATAAAAGTCTCTTCCCGCTCCACCTACTTTTGTCCCGATTGCCAGCCGGAGTAACCGTGCGTTACTGTATCTGTTGTCGCTGAAGGTCCTGGAGGGCTTTCCAGCCGATCAGCCGGGCTCCCAGGGAATCCAGGTAAGCGCGGGTTTGAGGGGAGGAGAAGATATGATAATCGAATTTTCGCCGTTCCCAGGCGCCGGAGATAGCTTTCATCTCGGGGGTGGGCATCGCTGCGTGGATATATAATTCCGTGACACCAGGTTCGAGGTTCCGGAAGAGGTCTTTGTACCGTTCGAGGGTTCCTTCCTGGGTCCCGGCATGTTCGACGGTGATCAGGTAATCCGGCAGCACGAACCCCCGACGGACCAGCTCCCGGGTCCGGCGCTGGAATTCCGTGATTTGTTCCTGGGAGAGTCCCTGACGTCCGGAAGCCTCCCGGGGCAGCCGGAACGGCAGTCCGTACTCGGCACTCAGTTCGAATACGACATCCAGAAAGTCATGACCGGTCAGCAGCCCGTACGCCGAGCCCATATGGTTATCGATATGGGTGGGCCGGATACCGGCTTCAAGGGCTCGCTCAATCTGGGCGACAAATTCGGTTCGCACCTCTTCCTTCACGGCCTGCTGTTCCACCGGGCGAACATCAGCAGGGAAGTATCCGGCAGGTGTCAGCAGAGATGGTACCTGGTCGGCGGAGGCAACGCTTCCCCACTTATACCCGTCCCATTCGGCGTTCAGGGTTAAGTGCACACCCACATCCACATCCGGGTGGGCCCGGCAGAAGTCGGCCACTTCCTGAAACCAGGGACAGGGGGTCATAATGGTGGCGCTGGTCACGCCGCCGGTCGTCAGCAAATCCATGGTGGCCTCATTTTCCGCATGACACATACCGAAGTCATCCGCGTTGATGATCAGCAGCCGGGCGTCGGAATCGTATCCCAGTAACTCCGCAGTATTTTGGTCCACAGCCGGGTTCAGCATGGAAGCAATACCCAGTAAAAGCGTAACCGCAACAAATCGCATGTAGGCTCCTTTCTGATCATGACGACTAAGATACAACCCAAACTGGTGGAGTCACAACGACTTTTCATCTCGCCATTCCCCGGAAAAGTAGTGAGCTTTGAACACCGGATAGAGAAATCGTGGTACAGGGTTCCCGTGGAATGAGGGGAAACACATTAATCCAATACTGAAATCCTCTGGCAAAACATCTGATTCCCCAGTCCGATCCTGGGACTCCATACCGTGCTCCTCTGCGGACAGGTCTGTATGTTCCGGCGAAAAAGTCTATATTTTCCAGCGAACAAGTCTGTGCCTCCCGACTGACAAGCCAATTTTTGTAGCCAGAGAAGTCCATACATCACATCAGAGATATCCGGACTTCCTGTATATCGATTGCGCAAACAATTAGGAGCCGTTGCGCAGTCGATTAACATCCATTGCGCAGTTGATGTCAGTCAGGTGCAGACTCGCTTGGTGACAAGTCTATACTTCTCATGTGCCGGATGCAAACTTCTCTGCAAACGAGTCTGATTACGATCGCTGGGATGCCCTGCTGTGTGAGTCTTGCAGAGATGACCGGGGATTCTCCGGGAGGTTAACCTGTAAGAAGTCCGGTTGGATGAACCTGTTGGTGATTTGTTGCAGAAACGGCTATATTCCACTATCCGGGAATTATATCAGAAGGAACATCATTATGCAGTCTGAACGGGGCAGAGATTTTTATATAGTCGACGTGTTTGCGGAAGGGAAGTACTCCGGGAATCAGCTGGCGGTGTTTCCGGAGGCCAGTGGTTT
>DATFLS010000474.1:0-2609 GCA_035267465.1 bacterium | reverse complement strand
ATATTGCCCGACGGGAAGAAATCTGCGCTGTTCCGTCTCGGAAACTCCGCAGGATTCCAGGCAGAGATCAGCAACCTGGGCGGTGCGGTGGTGTCACTGCTCGTTCCTGCCAGAGATGGAGACATCGATGACCTGGTTCTGGGATTCGACAGCCTTCGGGAGTATCAAACAAACCCGCCTCATTTTGGGGTGATTATCGGACGGTATGCCAATCGGATCGCGTATGGAAAATTCACCCTCCACGGAAAAACGTATCGGCTGGCCCAGAATCATGGGGACCATCACCTGCATGGTGGAGATGAGGGATTCGATAAGAAGATCTGGGCTGCGGAAGAGGTTTCCGGAGACGATTCAGTGGGGTTGAAGCTCTCTTATGTCAGCAAAGATGGGGAGGAAGGCTATCCCGGAAAGTTATCCGTGACCGTCACCTATCAAGTCACCGAGGAAAATGAATTAATTATTGATTATTTCGCTGTCACAGACAAGTCAACAATCCTCAACCTGACCAATCACAGTTATTTTAATCTAACGGGTGCCGGATCCGGAAATATTCTGGACCACATAGCTATGATTAATGCAGATGCCTTCACTCCGGTGGCTGACGAGAACGCGATCCCGACTGGTAAATTCCGGAGTGTAGAGGGAACGCCGCTCGATTTCCGAAATCCTGCCGCCATTGGTGAGAGAATTGAGAGTGAGTATGAACAAATCAGATATGGGGAGGGTTACGATCATAATTATGTGCTGAACGGTGGCGATGCAGAACCCGGACTTGCTGCGAGGGTGACGGATCCGGCATCCGGCAGACAACTCGAAGTCTTTACCACAGAGCCCGGGATGCAGTTTTATACCGCGAACCATCTGGATGGCACCCTTTCGGGGAAGCAGAATGCAAAGTATCATCGCCGGGATGCCTTCTGCCTGGAGACTCAGCATTTTCCGGACGCACCCAACAGGCCGGAATTCCCGTCTACTGAGCTGAATCCGGAGGAGGAATTTCATTCCACCACAATCTATAAGTTTTCTCAGGAAACCTGATTTTATTGTGAGTGGGAAAGTTAATGGTATCGGAAGGTCACGTTCTATGAGAATACAAAGAGAATGAGGAGAAATGAGATGGCCAGGATCCGGTGGGGCATTCTCAGTACCGCGAAAATTGCGGTGGAAAAGGTAATCCCGGCGATGCAGCAGGGAGAGTTCTCGAAAGTCACGGGGATTGCATCCCGGAGTGCGGAGAAAGCGCAACAGGTGGCAGAGCAGTTGGACATTCCCAAATCCTATGGTACATACGAGGAACTGCTGGCCGAGCCGGACATTCAGGCGGTCTATATTCCCTTGCCAAACCATCTGCATGTTCCGTGGTCTGTGCGATCTCTGGAAGCGGGAAAACATGTACTCTGCGAGAAACCGATTGCGCTGGATGCGAAGGAAGCGCAAACGCTGGCCGAAGAAGCAAAGAAATATCCCTCGCTGAAGATTATGGAAGCGTTCATGTATCGGCATCATCCACAATGGCGGAAGGCGAAGCAGGTGGTTGAGGATGGGGGAATCGGCACATTACGGACGATTCAGTCATTCTTTTCCTATTATAATATTAATCCCGAGAACATCCGGAATATGCCTGATATCGGCGGCGGGGGTCTGATGGATATCGGTTGTTATCCGGTGTCCCTCTCCCGGTTCATTTTCGATGCAGAACCTGAACGGGTCTTCGGCGAGATGGAGTTCGATCCCAACCTGAAGATCGACCGGCTGGGCTCCGGGATTCTGGATTTCGGAACCGGCGTGTCAACGTTCACCTACGGGACGCAGCTTACCCCGTATCAATGGGTAAATATTTTTGGGACTGAAGGCCGCATTGAAATTGAGATCCCATTCAACGCGCCGTCCGACAAACCCTGTAAAATCTGGCATCAAACCGGACCGGACACGCGGGGAATCGTGTTTGAAACGGTGGATCAGTACACTCTTCAAGGGGATCTGTTCTCCAAAGCCATAATTGAGAAAACCGGAGTGCCCACCCCGATCAGCGATGCGGTGGCGAATATGAAGGTCATAGATGCACTGGTATGGAGCGCTGAAAATAATACCTGGGTACAGTGACGAAGTGCAGGTATCAAGCCGGCCGCACTCACTTCCCGGGAACCTCCGGTTTACGGCCTGTAACAGTGATGCTGTATGCACCGTTTTTCTCTGATCGGAGCATTGCGAGCTGGTGTTTGGTCATCTGCGATTTCCCCGAGTTTTCCGGGAGCGGAATTTGCCGGGATCGCACAATCTTCACCGCGTCAAATCCTGAGGAGCTAATCGTATGAAGATACTCGTCCTGCTGCATCGCCCCGGCAATGCAGCCGGTATAGGCTTCGATAGAATTCCGGAGGGTATCCGGCAGTTCCCCAACCGTTACGATATCAGAAATACAAAATCCCCCGCCGGGACGAAGCACCCGAAAGATTTGTGCGTATGCTTTTATTTTATCCGGGACAAGATTCAGCACACAGTTACTGATCACTTTGTCAATGGAGTTGTCCGCAAGTGGGAGATCTTCAATATCCGCCTCCTGGAACTCAACGTTTTGGAAGCCCAACTTTACGGCATTGGTGCGAGCT
>DATFLS010000473.1:0-8978 GCA_035267465.1 bacterium | reverse complement strand
CGATGGAGGTCGTAGGTAAATCGGGCAGGTTCAATTCGCGGGCTTGCTGCGTTCGCCGTTCCGAATATTCGCTGTCCCGCTGATACATGTCGTCGCTGATGCGCCGCACCCGATCGGTCACCTCGTCTCTGTGGATACGATTGGAGTGCCGCCGGCTCTCGATGGCTGCGTGATTCTCGTTCAGGGCATCCTCTACGACGTCTCTGCCTTCATTCACCGCCCGGGTGATCAGGTTGATTTCGCTCAGCTTCTGCTTTGCAAAGGATAACCAGGTAAGTAATTCATTGTCCAGCGCCGGCTCCTGTTGTGTATCAATGGGCACAAACAGCAGGGAAGTGGAAGGTCCGATCATGACCCGCTCGTCCCCCAGGGCATTCACCGTCTTCTCCGTCAGGGCGATTTTTTCTTCCAGATCCGCCCGCCAGACGTTTCGGCCGTCAAGTAATCCCAGCGACAGGTTGGTGTCAGCCGGAATCGTCTCGAGTGCTCGGTCCAGTTCATCAGGATCGGACAACACATCCAGATGAATCGCCTGCACCGGCAGATGCAGTGCGGTATCCATATTCTCGCGGAGCGGTCCGAAGTACGTGGTCAGTGCTATGTCCGGTAAGTTGCCGGCAGTATCAAAATGTGCATACGCCTGCCGATAAGCGGATACCTCGTCCTCTGCCAGGTCCAGCACCAGGCAGGGTTCATCTATCTGCACCCAGGAAGCGCCGGCGTCTGCCAGCTGGCGGAGGACTTCGGTATAAACCGGCAATAAATCATCCAGGAGAGAAATGGGATTCAAATCTTCGCTTACAGACTTGCCGAGGAGCAGAAACGACACCGGCCCCAGCAGCACCGGCCGGGTGTGAACGCCAAGCACTTGTGCTTCCCTGAACTCGTCGACCGGTTTGGTGGATGCCACCTGAAAGGATTGTTCGGCTTCAAATTCCGGGACAATGTAGTGATAATTGGTATTGAACCATTTGGTCATCTCCATGGCCGGCACATCCTGGCCGTTTGAAGCATTCTGCCTGCCCCGCGCCATAGCGAAATATGTGTCCGGATCGACGGTCCCGCCGGCCCAGCCATACCGGGACGGGACGGCCCCCACCATCACTGCCGTATCCAGGACGTGATCATAAAAAGAGAAATCATTGGATGGGATATGATGGATCCCTTCAGACTGCTGCAGCCTCCAAGTTTGTTCCCGTAACGCTTTCCCTGTCTCTATAAGTTCTTGCTGTGTGTGCTTTCCGCGCCAGTATCCTTCCAGCGCTCGTTTCAGTTCCCGATTGGGTCCGATTCTGGGATACCCCAGATTTGTCGAAATTGTCATCCGGCCTCCTTTCTATGATAGTGACAGCCATGATGAATGACGCATTTAGTGATTCCGTGTTCATTTTTCTATGCGACTTTTCCAAAGATTTGTGTAGTCACATCAAATCACATCTATCATATAATCAATACACTGTCTGTCAAAGAATTCTACGCTGATGCTTTTTTAAATGTAAAAGTATTCTACGTCTAATTTTTATGCATTGTGCAATAGTAGAGAATAGATTTGACAAGTGAAAGGGATAATCCGGATTTCTTGGTAAAAAATGCGCTAAATGCAGTAGTAATTATGGGATGTAATTTTAAATCCGCCATATGTGGTGGGTTCAACCTGTGTACTTCAGAGGGATCCACTGCAAAAAACATCTCAGACCTGGTGCTGCAGAGGCAATGGAGTAATGGAAACAGGCTGCAGGAATTTCATGTTGCGTTCGGACGCCACATCCGATATTGTATTGTGTAGTGAAAGCAGGAGGTAAAGTCCAATGCGACGCCTTATTTTAAAGTATCTGTGCGTAAGTATACTCTGTGTCCTGGGTGTGACCCCGGCGTTGACGCCAAGCAGCCAGGCACAGGAGTTGCACCACAGCAATTCAATACGAGTTTATGTAGACTGTTTTCTGTGTGACAGGAGCCATATTAAATCCGAGCTGACCTATCTCACCTTTGTGCGTGAGCGGCAGCAGGCGGATGTACACCTGCTCATTACCCGACAGGGCACCGGAGCCGGAGGCACCGAATATACCGTGACCTTTCTGGGGCAGAATCGGTTCTCTGCGATACATGACACGCTGCGATTTATCTCCCGGCAGACGCAGACCCGCGATGCCACCCGGGGCCAACTGGTGGATATTATCCGGATGGGGATGGTCCAGTATCTGGCCCGGACACCGATGCGTGACAACCTGGATATTTCCTATGCCACACAGGCGGCAGTGGAAAAACAGCCTGAGGAAGAGCAGAGAGATCCCTGGAATCACTGGATATTTAATATCAATCTGAACACATCCGCCTCGGGTCAGCAAACCACCCAGTCCACCAGTCTTTCGGGTTCGGTGAATACGCATCGGGTGACCCGCCAGTGGAAAATGATGCTTCTGGGGGCTACCGATTACTCCGAAGACCTCTTCCAACTGAACGGAGGAGAATATACCAGTATTACCCGGAATCGGCAGTCACGGATCTCAGTGGTCAGGTCATTGGGCAACCATTTCTCTGCCGGAATATGGGGGAGTGTCCGCGCCTCGACGTTTGAGAATCTGGCGAGGGAGATTGCAGTTGAACCCCGGGTGGAGTATAACCTATTCCCTTACACACAGTCCACCCGGCGGCAGTTCAGGATGATCTATGGTATCGGGCCGAAGTGGCGGAGATATCTGGAAGAAACCATCTACTACAAAACCGAACAACAACTCTGGCAGGAATCGATCACGCTGGTCCTGGACGTAGTGCAACTCTGGGGATCAAGCCGGGCCAGTATCACCGGATCTCATTATTTTCATAATTTCTCACGCAACCGACTGCAGGTGTCCGGTAATCTGTCTATCAATATTGTGGAGGGCTTCTCCCTCGATGTGTCCGGATCCTACTCCAGTATCCACGATCAGCTTTCGCTCCCGCGTGCCGGGGCTACGCCCGAAGAGATCCTGCTGCGGAGAAAACAACTGGAAACACAGTATAATTATGAATTCAAAGTCGGATTCTCCTATACCTTCGGGTCCATATACGACAGTATTGTCAATCCCCGGTTCGGCGGGTGGTGGTTCATCTGATTGATGGCAGCCCAACCGATTTTGTCGCGTGAATTATGCCTCTCCAAAGATTGAGCGTGTTTAATAAAGTCCCAACACTTTATTCGTAACGGAATTCTTTGCTCCCGGGCTTTGCCGTCTCTGCGTATTCACGATCTCGAATCAGATTCAGGGCCTGGACAATTAATGAGAGAAAAATTCTCGCCGAATAGATAAAATTCACTAATACACCGGGAACTTTAGAAGAAATTCAGGTTAAATATGAAATGTTAAAACTAATGATCTCGTGTAACGTGCAAAATCTTATAATGCCTTATTTCCCGGGAGTATTCTATTCCCTGGTGAAGCAGCAAACCTGCACTCTGCCAGTCATAAAGTCAGGTACCGTGGACGAAAAACGGTAGTGCTAATCTTAAAAGGCCCTCTTTATTGAAACACGGGACGAAACACAAGTCAGGGAAGAATTTATAATGAGACGTTCTCCTATATTTTTACTTTATCTTGCGGGAGCAGCAGTCATATTGATCTCCTGTTCGGCAAAATCCAACCAGGTTCAGAATGGGAGAATGAACCGGTTGATCCCGGCTGTGGAAGCGGTCCAGGTGCAGTTCGGTTCGCTGCCGCTTACCGAGCGGTTGAGCGGCGTGGTCCGCGCCAAGAATTTGGTGACGATATATCCGGAAGTCAACGCCATCATTGTGGAAGTGTATGTGGAAAACGGACAGTATGTGGAGGCGGGGCAACCGTTGGTGCGGCTTCGGGACCGGGAGTTTCAGGAACGCTTACGCCAGGCGCGCGCCAGCTACCAGATCGCCCTCGCCCAGGCCAAGCAGGCGGAGGCCAGGCTCAACGAAGTCCGTTCCGAATTGACGCGGGTGGAAGCGCTGCACGAAAAAGGGTTGACCAGTGCCATGGAGTTGGAAGCCGCGCGGACCAGAGCCATCTCTGCCGAAGCCGATTATGAACTGGCCGAAGCCCGGATAGAGCAGGCCACGGCCACCGTGGATGAACGGGAAGAGAGTCTGTCCCAGACCATTATCCGGGCTCCGGTCTCCGGATCCGTGGGTAACCGGAACGCCGAAATCGGCATGCTGGTCAGCGGCAATACCCGGCTGTTCACCCTGGGACAGCTGGACAGCGTGCGAATCGAAGTGGTGCTGACGGACCGGATGTTGAACTATATTGAAGAAGGCCAGCGAACCGAAATCGCCCCGGAAGGCGGGCTGGCAGAACCCCGGGTTGCCTCACTCTCCCGGATCACGCCTTTTCTGCATCCGGTCACCCACAGTACGGACGCCGAGATCGATCTGGTGAACAGTGATCGCCGGTTGAAGTCCGGTATGTTTGTCACCGTGGATATCTACTACGGGGAAAGCGAGCAGGCAGCATTAGTACCGCTGAGCGCAATCTATGAAAATCCCGCCACCGGAGTGACCGGTGTATACGTGAGTCACGATATTCCAACGCAGGAATCCATCGGGACAGTTGCTGCGGACGAACGCATATCACTCACCGAACCTGTTTCATTTGCATTCGTTCCGGTAGAGGTGCTCGCCAGGGGACACATGAGTGCGGGCGTGACCGGGGTGGAGCCGGGAACCTGGGTGGTGACCCTGGGACAGGATATGCTGGGAAGCGAATCGGGTACCGCCCGGGTCCGGCAGGTGACCTGGGACTGGGTGGAATCGCTCCAGCGGCTGCAGCACGAGGATCTGTTGAAGGAGGTGGTTAATCGACAACGGACAGTCCCGGACGACACCACCTCCGAAGACCAAACCATTCATACATCGTCGTAATTTTATAATACAGGTGTTCCTATGAACATTACCTCACTGGCAGTAAAACGGCCTGTGGCCACCACCATGGTGTTCCTCATTATCGTCACCGTGGGCATTATGGGGTTCCGATTTTTACCCATCGATCTGCTGCCTCCCATTGAATATCCCATGCTGAGCGTGTCGACCAGCTATCCGAACGTCGGCCCCGAGGAAATCGAAACCATTATCACCGACCGGATTGAGAATGCCGTCGCCAGTGTTCCGAACCTGGAGGAAGTACGTTCTTCGTCCAATGAAGGATACAGCCGGGTTTCCCTGGAATTTACCCAGGGAACCAACATCGACGAAGCGGCCAATGACGTGCGGGCGGCCCTGGACCGGATTCGCAATGCGTTCCCGCCGGAAGTCGATCCTCCCCGGGTGTTCAAGTTTGATCCGGACAACTTTCCGGTGGTCATTATGGGCGCGCGATCAGAGCGGGGAATGGAGGAGTTGACCCGCATCCTGGAACGGGAAATATCCCAGCGATTCGAGCAGATTCCCGGCGTGGGTTCCGTCGACATCTGGGGTGGGGTGTACCGGGAAATCCAGGTCCATCTGATGCGGGACCGGCTGGCGTCGAGTCAGCTCTCTGCGATGGATGTCCGCAATGCGCTGCAGCGTGAAAACGTGACCCTGCCCGGCGGAGATCTGCGGGAAGGCGTGAGCGATATGTACGTACGCACCCGGGGCGAATATCAATCTCTGGATGAGATCGCCAATACAATCATTACGGTTGTTGATGGGCGGCCCATCCGGGTGCGGGACATCGCCGACGTCCGGGACGGATTCGAGGACATTAACCGGATGGTCACCGTCGACGGCCTGCCAATGGTTCGGCTGGGCATTCGTAAGCAGACCGGTTCCAATACGGTGGCAGTCGCCAGAGAAGCCCGGGCGGTAATGGATCAGATCAACCGGGAGCGGAACGATTTCGATCTGATCATGGTCATCGATCAGAGCGAATTTATCCAGAATTCTATTAATAATGTCCAGCAGGCGGCGCTCTGGGGCGGACTGCTGGCGGTCTTTATCCTGTATATCTTCCTGCGGAATGGATCGACTACTTTTATTATTGCCCTGTCCATTCCGATTTCTATCATCGCCACCTTCGGGCTGCTCTATTTTAACGATCTCACCCTGAATCAGATGAGTTTCGGAGGGCTGGCCCTGGGCATCGGACTGATCGTCGACAACGCTATTGTGGTGCTCGAGAATATTGTCCGGCAGCGGGAGAACAAACTGGAACATGAAGAAAGCGCTCTGATTGGCACCAAACAGGTGGCCGGAGCCATTTCGGCTTCCACCTTAACCACGCTGGTGATCTTCCTGCCCGTGGTGTTCATGAATACCATCTCCGGGATGTTGTTCAAAGAATTAGCCCTGGTGGTGACATTTGCTTTGCTCTGTTCACTGTTCGTTGCGCTCACCCTGGTTCCCATGTTATCCAGCCGGTTCCTCAGGATGCGCGGGGACACAGACAGCGGCGATGATCAACAGCCACGCAGAGTCGGGTGGTTTAGGCGGGTGGAAGCGGTGTACCGGCGGCTGCTGGAGGGAGCCGTGCGGCACAAAAGCATGGTATATGCCACCACCGCAGGCCTGTTAATTCTGACGGTGCTGCTCTTTCCAATGATACCTGTCGAACTCGCGCCCCAGACCGACGCTGATGAAATCAGCATCGATCTCCGGATGGCCCAGGGAACCAATATCGCCGTGGTGAACCAGTATCTCCACTACCTGGAAGCACTGGTGCGATCTATCACTCCCATGGATCAGGTGGAACATCTCACCACCCAGATCCGGGGCGGAAACGCGGAAGTGGAAATCGCGTTGCTGAGTGCCGGCGAGCGCACTATCAGCAGTTTCGATCTGGCCGATGAGATCCGGCGGCAGGTCACCGGACGCATTCCCGGTGCCGATATCCGGGTGACCGCGCAATCCGGACTCTGGATGCTCCGGCGGCTGTTCGGATCCGGTGGCGCCGAGGCGCTCCAGGTGGAACTCCGCGGATACGATCTGGACCTGGCCTATCAGCTGGCACAGGATATCCAGGAGGTGATGGAACAAATACCGGAAATTGCGGATGTCCGCATTGGCCGGCGGGAAGGGCGTCCGGAACAGAACCTGGTCGTTAACCGGGAAGTGATCGCGGATCTGGGACTCTCCGTCCGCGATATCGCCCAGGTGATCCAGGCGAACGTCGGTGGAAGCCGGGCCGGCGTGTTCCGGGAAGGCGGCGACGAATTCCCTATCACCGTCCGCCTGCAGCGTGAGGATCGACTGACCACCCAGGATCTCTCCAATATCTCGGTCCGCACCCAGACGGGACAGGTTCTGCCGGTCTCGGCCCTGGTCAACGTGGAACGGCGGCGCAGTCCCACCACCATCGACCGGATTAACGGGAGACGGGTGACCTATATTACCGCCAATCTGGAAAGCGGTACTGCGCTGGACGACGTGGTCCGGAAACTGGAAAATGCAGTATCCGGTATGGCTTTCCCGGAGGATTTCTCCCTTGTCTTCGGCGGGGAATATGAGGAACAGCAAAAGGCCCGTGCTGATTTCACTGTTTCCATATTAATGGCCCTGTTCCTGATATACATGGTCATGGCTGCCCAGTTCGAGCGCTTCCTGGATCCGCTGATAGTGATGGTCTCTGTCCCGCTGGCGATCATCGGAGTTGTTCCCACGCTTTTACTCACCGGAACCACCTTGAATATCCAGAGCCTGATGGGCATTATTATGCTCATTGGCATTGTGGTGAACAACGCCATCGTCCTGGTGGATTACATTAATCTCATGCGACGAGAACACTCCCTGGACATCGAACAGGCGGTGGTGCAATCCGGACAGCTCCGGCTGCGGCCGATCCTGATGACCGCTTCAACCACTGTGCTGGGTATGCTCCCGCTCTCATTCGCCGCGGGCGCAGGCGGGGAAATCCAGGCATCCCTGGCCCGGGCCGTCATCGGCGGACTCACGGTATCCACCCTGATTACCCTGGTGCTGATACCGGTGGTGTATATCAGCGTGCATAATCTGCTGGATAGAGTTCGGACGGCGTAGAATAGATAGGACACGTAAAAAAGAAGCATTGCGTGGAAAAATGCTCATGGCGGCTGTGTGAGAATGCTGTGTCAAGGAATTTTTCCTCTTGACATCAAAAAATTCCATGGGGTATTAATCATATTATAAATCATTGATTTTATTGTGTGTAGAGCCGTTTCATGAAACGGCTCTACCACGCGTGAAAAATATGTAAATCTTACATGTTGCACTTGAGTTCCCGTTTTCACACAGCCTCTCATTGCGATCATCTCCGGTCGGGGAGTGTGCAGTATCAGGCTGTAATAAACATAGGGATGCGTGGGTGTGGTTATGATCAAATAATATTAACAGAACCACACCCTACCTACAGAAAATCCTGCCGGATCAGCGTGAATGGCTGGAATCCACTGAACCTGGCAGCCGTTCTCCGCTGAAATGGCTAATACGGTAATCTCCGATCCTTTTCATTTGTCATTTTCTTCTACTCTTATTACTCTCTGACAAACCTGAAATGAAAAAACAGAGAGAAGGACCTGGATATGCGATTGATGAAGCGACTCATATTCTACCTCTTGCTAGTGCTGTTCCTGTGTACCGCTGCGGTTGTGCGCGCTCAAACCAGTCCTTCCGGACGAGAAGCAGCCGGATCCTGGGATATCACTATTCAAACGGATGAGGGTACCAGACCGGCCTGGCTGCAGATTACACCATCGGGAATCGGCGCCCTGGTGGGCAGTTATGTTGGTCCCTCCGGAAGCGCCCGTCCGATTTCGCACATCAAATATTCTGCAGGGTACGGAATTTACAGGTTTACCATTCCTCCGCAGTGGTCACGAGGCGGCGATATTCACGCGGAATTCAGGTTGGAAAACGGGCAACTGACCGGATGGATCACCGATTCCGAGAACAACAGAATGCAGTGGACGGCCAGCCGCGCTCCCGAACTCAGGCCTGAAGGAGAACCGCAATGGGGAGAACCGGTTGCGCTGCTGGAAAACGGCCTGGCGGCCTGGCAGATTCCTGATAACAGCAAGTG
>DATFLS010000472.1:0-4459 GCA_035267465.1 bacterium | reverse complement strand
CAATCCATTCCAACAGTTCTTTCAAACTTTTCACTCCCACAGCAGTTCCGGGCCGCTTTTTTGCAATGGCCGGCATGGTTATCTCGGCAGCATCAATAGGGGTTCCCCCCGGATACACATTGATTGTGAACGGAGTCGCAGCAACTTCCATCATTTCGAGCTCGGTTTCACTGATCTCCTTTTCGATTTTTTCCGTGGCCTTGTCAATACGACCCACCTGTTCGATTTCCTCAGAAGTTACCCAGCCTGTGGCCATATCATTTCGCAGCATTGTCAGAAGTGATCGCCCTCCGCTGGCTGTTGCCAGGGACTGCAGCAGAGAATCAGTGGCAGCCTGAATAAAATAGAAGGCTACATCATCGCGATCAGTGTCACCCAGTTCATCCCGAACCTGTTTGACAAAATCCGCACTTGCCGGGGATTTTAGAACCAAGTTGAGTAGATACTCCCCCAGACCAGATTCATCCAGATTACCCCAGCTGGTATAACTGCTAATTAATTCCTCCGGTGTCTGGGTCGCAGACGCTGTGGATTCCTGCCGTTGAACAGAGTGAGTCATCTGCTGTTGCTGCACCACGTGGGCCAGCTCATGCGCCAATAATTTCCGGCCTCCCGCTGACTCCGGTGCATACTCCCCCGAACCGAATACGATATCAGGGCCAGTGGTGAACGCCCGGGCATGTACCGGCTTTGCCATAGCATTGGCCTGCGGTCTGCTGTGAATTCTGACCTCACTGAAATTCATGTTAAATCGTGGTTCAAAATAATTCCGTTCTGCGTCGGATAATGCCTCTCCACCGCTGTGCAGTGCCGTGAGTTGCCGCTCAAAACTCCGGCCAGCCATCTGCCCTCCGCCAGCTTTTTGCTTCCCCTGGATGGCTGCCTCACCTTCCGCTCTGCGACGCAGTTCATCGTCAGCAGCCTCCTGCAGGGGTGAGGGGTCGATAGATTGCCGCTGTGCCGTTTGCCTATTTCCTGGTATGTCGGTCCATTTCTGATAATCCCCTGCCTCCCTTACTTGCGGAGAACTACAATCTGAACAAACCAGCTGCTCAGCCACCCGATCAGCCTCCCGTTCATACACATCGCCGGGATGCCCTATCCGCATCTGTCTTCGGACGAGCCGGTTGACCTCTTGGTTACCGACAGTGTGCTGAAAAAACAGGAGATTGGGAGGGGTTAACGGTACACTATCAGAAAATCCTGAAACCGAAATTTTTTGCAGCTGAATAGGATGTTTTCCTGCGTACATCGGCGTGGCAGGAGCCTTACCAGGTGACTCAGTTCTGGCCTCAACAGGTTCGTCGTTTTGTATTTGCAGAACTTGTTTTCCCATAACTAAATGGCCACCTGAAAATGGCACAGGTATGTCCTGTACTCATCACCCGGAGCTATTATTCTGCTCCTTCTTCCGTCTGAACTCAAGGAAAGAAGAAAGTCTGCTCACAACCTTGGTTAACTCCTCACGTTTCTGCTGAAACTGCTCCACACTTTCCTTTAAACCAGGCTCCGAACCACCCGCTTTATATCGCCGGTTGAGTCTGGCCGGGAGTTCTTCGATGGAATCGTGCAAAGGTATACCATTGTCCTGCAGTTCGATCCGCAGCTTGTGGATTTGAGTTTGCGCGGCTTTTAACTGGTCTTCATTTTCTGCAACCGTGCCTCTATATAGCGCTTTGAACCCTGAGAATAGTGTTCTGTATAAGTGGTTTATTCTCATGATCATTTTTCCAAATAGGCTCTTCTCAAATTATTCATCTCTTTTCATCATCTGATTTATTAATACTGCTTCCTTTTTCATTATGATATCTCAGCTCCTGTCTTTATCTATTACCTAGTCATAATGATAATTATTTAATGATGTTAAGCAGGAATTTTCTCCGTTCTGGTCTCGATTTCGAACCCCTAAAACTTACTATCTAGGCCAATTACCATAATCGGACCGCATTGGTGCCATCTTTAAGTTGCCTTTGATATCCGTCACCAGAAGTATATCTGTATCTGCATCCGTGCAGATAGCGGGTTCCTGGTTTATAACAGTTAATGTCAACATCTCATGCTCTGCATTATCAATGGAGGGTTTCTCATTCAATATAGAATTATAATCATTCATGATGTTATGAAAAGTCGGATGGGTAAGTAAACGTTACACTGGGGTAGGCTATCAAGAGTGATAGCACCATTACGCCAACCATATGCAGACAGCCCGAGGCCCGGTATACAGATGAAATAATCCGCCGCTGTATGATTTTCATCTTCCGTGGCCTCCTGTGAGTGCCAGTTCAATAATTCTTCAAGCGTATTTAGGAACGCTGGAGTATTATTGTCGACTAACGCTGTTAGCATTCGCGTTTGGTCCTTAATAGTTCGTATCGGATCCACAACGCTGGTGAGTTCGCCCCTGGCAGCTTGCACGTTACCTCCAAAGCACTCTCGGAGTGCGTAAGCAAGCCTTTGTTCATTAGGTGTGCAGACTTCGGAGTCCATGCCTATGTAATCTGCATCGACAGGATCCCACACATGTTCAGCAATACTTTCAGCAATTTTGAATTCGCCTCCACTCAGAGCCAGGTACATCGCTTGAAGGCTGGTACTGGAGTTTCCTAAGGAATAGTCTGATTCACCCGAACTCTCCAACCGCTCCTGCGTAATTGCTTCTCCCTTATCAAGAGAGCGTCGGAGATCGTCTGGAGATGAGACATCGATTCGGCCTGAAGGTTCACTTCCGCGCAAGCGCAACACTTCCAGATATGATTGGAGGGCCTTGCGCAGGTGAGTTCTGACTTTAGCCAATTCATTGCCTGCTGCGTATTCGATTAGAGCCAGTGAGACGAGATCGCGATATAACAGCGCATATTGAGTTTGGCGGTGTTCAAACATTCCACTCTCAATATCCCGAAGCTTCCGCATTAGTCTCGGTTCATATTTGTCTGCAAAATGTTTAAGCCACGATGAATCGATGTAGTCCAATCGCGGATGATCGGCTTGATCCATGAGTGTCTCTCCTCGATATTTAATTTCGCTCCCAACCGTAACAATAATCAACATCAGCTAATATTGCCAGCGGCCGATTTCAACTGTTTGTTGTGGCACCCTTCCTTCTATAGGAGTACTAAATGCAACGCCGCGGAGCTGGTTGTTGTTCAAAGCATCTTCTAATCTATCAGCCCAGAATTCTCCTAGTGGACCGCCTTGTGTGCGATATCGGTTAATTCGTGAGACAACCCAGTCGCGACTCATCTGGCCAGGTGCCAGATCAGCTGCTCCCCCTTTATATTCTACGATCCAGAGATTCCCGGCACTGTCCTGCATCACATCATCGAAGCCTTGTCCGAATTTGCCTCTGTATTCGAATGGATTTACCCAATTAGCATCTGTCAACCCCATGTCTTCCGCTGCCGCACGTCCGTGGCTCACGCCAACATCATGGGCTCCCTCAATCGCAGCCTCTCTGGGTTCGATCTCTCGTTGGGCACCTTCGGGCAATTCACCTTCCACGTCATAATCTCTATCGACCTCGTGATCACTGGCAATCATGTGAATGGAGAAATGCCCGGGCACCGGTTTCGGTCTGGCTTCAAATGCTTCAATCCAACGATAGCGCCTTTTCAGGGCATTCAATTGGGTCAGGACCACCGGAACCGGTGCATTGGCGGCATCATTGGTTTCTGCAATCGTTCTTGCTGCAGCCATGGCTTCCGCAAACTGGGCTGTCTTTAATGCCTCGTCACGAGCACCACGCTCACTGGTTTCCTCTGCGGCTTCCTTACCAGCCTGCTCGCCGGTTTCTTCTGTCACTTCTCTACCTGCACGTTCTCCGGTTTCTTCCATGGCTTCCTTCGCAGTGCGTTCTCCGGCTTCTTCAGCCGCGGCTCCCGTGGTACCCCACCCGAGCCGTCCCAGCAACTCCCGGGCAAAATCAATCAATTTCTGCCCGACTCGTTTCAGTGCATCCAGCACCGTCCCGACTGCTCCACCGGCCTTGCTCAGCATTCTCCCCAATGCTCTGAAGGCATCCATGATATACCCGCCGATTTTAGCGAGCATTCGGAAGGCGGCGCCCAGTATTTCCCCGGTCCAATCGAGGATCCGGGCGAAGAACTTCAGAGCCTTTCCGGCCGCACTGACCGGCTGCCAGGCACCGGCGGTGAGAATACCCAAAATTACTTCAAACAGAATCGTACCCGCCAGCCAGCCGACCTTCTCTCCCAGTTCCCGCTCAGCGTTCCCCTGCATCAGGAAATCCACTATTTTCTGCGCCAGCCATTGCCCGGCTTCCCGCAGTTTCTGCTGACCAGTATCCCAGAGTTCCCCTAACTTCTCCGAGACTTGCTCGTAGGTGATCCCATCGCCACCCTGAAAGCTCTCTTCCACCGCCGGCATGAAGTTCTCGGACACTTCGTTCACATCCGGCTCCAGTTCGCCGCCCATCTCCCGCATCCGCCCCTGCAGTTCTGTC
>DATFLS010000471.1:0-6701 GCA_035267465.1 bacterium | reverse complement strand
AGTGGACTCTGATACCCCGGATACAGTTCCGAATCGGAATTGGCTTGTGTCTTACAGTCCCAATATCAAGCATGTGGAAGAATATGTGAAAAACCCCAGGCTGAGTCAAGATGCAAATGGGTTGTCGTCATTGTCAGGATGACCGGAATCCTGGCGATTCTCTCATATCGCTTAAATGAAGATTTGTCAAGTCGACGGGATTTTTCATATATTTGCTTTACTTCATTCATTTATCGCAGAAGTTTCTGATTGGTTTGAAAAATAACCAGAGAAGCTTGAGAGCAGTCCGGAATGCAACTCCTCCATCAAGGATACCAATGAGAAATCAGTTAATTGAACTCGCCTGTCAATATCCGTGGATACGATAATTTGCATTAGTTAAGGATTTATTATGCCCCCCATCATCCAGAGATTGTATGCAATTATTTCGATCATAGCTATTTTTACTCCAGTTCTCTCAGCTCAGAACGGGATTGACTGGGAGCGTTCGGAAATGGTCGGCCGGAACAAGCTTGAGCCGCATGCCCATTTCACCCGGTATACCGGTCGGGTAGCAGCGCTTACCGAACGGGAGGTTCCTAATCCGTTCTATCAGTCGCTCAACGGTCTGTGGAAATTTCACTGGTCATCCCGGCCGGAAGTTCGTCCTGAGAATTTCTATCAACCGGATTTCGACGTCAGCGGATGGGATGAAATTCCCGTTCCGTCGAACTGGGAGGTCGAGGGATACGGGATCCCTATCTACGTAAATGCACAATATCCGTTTGGCCGGCCAACGCCGCCGTACATTCCCCATAACAACAATCCGGTGGGATCTTATCGTCGCACTTTTACTGTTCCGGACGAATGGCAGGGCCGTCCGGTCGTTCTGCATTTCGGAGGGGTCCATTCCGCGTGTTATGTCTGGGTGAACGGGGAACGGGTGGGATACAGCCAGGGCAGCCGGACGCCGGCGGCATTCGATATCACTTCTTATCTCCGGGAGGGAGAGAATCTTCTGGCAGTGGAGGTGTATCGCTGGTCGGATGGTTCCTACCTGGAGGATCAGGATATGTGGCGGCTGAGCGGCATCTATCGTGATGTGCATCTGACTGCTCCCAGGGATGTGTACATCCGGGATTTTCACGTGGGGCAATCACTGGATGAGAACTATCGGGATGGTCTGCTCTCGGTGGAGGTGACCCTGCACAATGCACACACCGATGCTGATTTTCAGGGCCGGATGGAAGCGACCCTGCTGGATGCTGAACACGACCAGGTATTCTCGCTGCCGGTGAACGAGGTCGAAATCACTGCAAGTGGCGAACAAACCATCACCTTCCAGCGTACGGTGGATTCGCCGCGAAAGTGGTCAGCCGAGACCCCGTACTTATATACGTTGTTGCTCTCACTCACAGACGCCAACGGCGAAGTACAGGAAGTCATTCCCCAGAAGATCGGCTTCCGGAAGATAGAAATTAAGGAGGGCGAATTTTTCGTGAACGGTGAATCCGTCCTGTTCAGGGGGGTGAACCGGCATGAGCATGATCCGGACCTGGGTCACGTGATGACCCGGGAGATGATGATCCGGGATATCACAATGATGAAGCAGTATAACATCAATGCGGTCCGGGCCAGTCATTATCCCGACGTGCCTGAGTGGTATGCGCTGTGTGACAAGTACGGTTTATACGTCATCGATGAAGCCAATATCGAATCCCATGGGATATCTTACGGCCGAGATTTACTCCCCGGAAGCGATCCTGCGTGGCGGCCGGCGGTTATGGATCGAGTGAAGCGCATGGTGGAACGGGACAGGAATTTCCCGTCAATCATCATCTGGTCGCTGGGCAACGAAGCGGGTCACGGTGAGAATTTCCGGTACATGGTGGATTACATCCGGCAGGCCGATTCCAGCCGGTCAATCCATTACCGGCAATACAACGATATCGTGGATATGGACAGCCGGACCTATCCCACCATCGAGTGGCTGGTGGATCAGGCAAAGCGCAAACCGAACCGGCCGTTTCTGATGAACGAGTATGCGCATGCCATGGGAAATTCTGTGGGCAACCTGCAGGATTACTGGGACGTGATCCATCAGTATCCGGCGCTTATCGGCGGGTTCATCTGGGATTGGGTGGATCAGGGACTTCGGACCGAAACCGCCGATGGACAGGAATACTTTGCCTATGGCGGTGACTTCGGTCCCCCCGAAGTTCCCAGCGATGATAATTTCTGTATGAACGGTCTGGTGGCCGCCGACCGGACACCTCACCCCGGACTGTATGAAGTGAAGAAGGTGTATCAGTATATCAAGATACGACCGGTAGATCTGGAGAATGGCCGGGTTGTGGTGGAGAACCAATATGATTTTCTGAATCTGGACTTTGTGGACATGTACTGGGAAATAAAAGAGGATGACCGGGTACTAAATCATGGGGTCATACATAATTTGGCTATCGCTCCGGACAAATCACAGGAAGTGTCCATTCCGATGACCCGGCCAAAACTGCAGCCAGGTGCGGAATTCTGGTTGAACGTCAGTTTCAGGTTAAATACCCGGCATTCCTGGGCGGAAGCGGGACACGAGGTGGCATTTGAGCAATTCCGGCTCCCGTTTCAGAAGCCGCCCGGAGTTATATCTTCCGATCAAATGCCGGCGCTCCGGATGGAGCAGACCGGCTACATCACCACCATCCGGGGAGGAAATTTCCTGGTGGAAATCGATACCACCGACGGCCGGATCGAATCATTCCGTTATCGGGGCATTGTATTAATCCGCAGCGGTCCGCGACCACATTTCTGGCGGGCTCCCACCGATAATGATCTGGGGAATGGGTTGCAGAACCGAGGTGCGGTTTGGGAGAATGCCGGAGACCGATGGAGCATCGAAAGTGCCACTGTCGAGACCGTGAGCGATCATCAGATCCGCCTCCGGTTCGACGGGCATCTCCGGGCGGTCGATTCCGAATACGATGTGACCTATACCATCTATGGAAGTGGCGATATTCTAATTGACGTGGCATTCGCGCCGGGAGAGAGGGACCTGCCGGAACTCCCCCGGTTCGGTATGCAGCTGACTCTCCCCGCGGAATTTGAAACCATGACCTGGTATGGCCGCGGTCCCCACGCCTCCTACTGGGATCGGAAGACCGGAGCCCGGGTCGGCGTTTATACCGGCAGTGTAGATGATCAGTTCGTGGATTATTCCCGCCCCCAGGAGAACGGCAATAAAACCGATGTGCGGTGGCTGTCGCTGCAGAATAATAATGGAGTCGGCCTGCTGGCGGTCGGAGTGCCCGTTCTCAGTGTAAGTGCACGTCACTACACTACCGATGATCTCCAGGATGTCCGGCACACCCCTCAAATGACCAAACGCGATTATGTAACGGTGAACCTGGATTACAAACAGATGGGGGTCGGCGGCGACAACAGCTGGGGACTCCGGGTCCACGATGAATATACTCTCTGGCCGCAGAATTATAGCTATTCCTATCGCCTGCGGCCGTTTTCGCTGGGAATGGGATCCGAGATGGAGCTGGCTCGTCAGTCGTTGCGGAGAGATTGATTCGCTTAACTGTCCGTATCGTTTGATATTATACTCAGGCTGCGCCATACTGGAAAGTCTGCTTTTATGGTTTCACGATTAGGCGTATATTACTAATCATTACCGTTATGGATTCGTATAAGATAGATACATCTACTTTCCAAATTTCGGAGTTAACTGCACTGAGTGAGAGTGATAAAGAGTACTGGTTGAATCGATCTCCCCGGGAACGACTCGAAGCCCTTGAATTTTTACGCCAGCAAATGTACAACTATGATCCAGTTACCCAGCGACTTCAGAAAGTTCTTACAATTACTGAACGAGCATGAGGTACGTTATTTAGTCGTTGGAGGATATGCTGTGGGATTCCATGGATATCCTCGAGCGACGGGCGATCTTGATATCTGGATTGCTGTTGAACCTCGGAGTGCTCAAAAATTGGTCATGGTATTGAAAGAATTTGGATTTGATGTTCCTGACCTCACCCCGGAAGTGTTTCAACAGCCGGAAAAGATCATTCGGTTAGGAAATCCCCCATTACGAATTGAAATACATACTGCTCTCTCCGGAATCCAATTCGAGGAATGTTATCCGCTGCGCGTTGAAGAAGAAATTGAAGGCATTCATGTCACTTATATCGACCTGCACAGTTTGCGGAAAAATAAACAGGCTAGTGGACGCTACAGGGACCTCGATGATCTGGAACACCTTCCGGAATAATCTGGGTGTCGTGGTGCCGATGAACAACGCGCTCAGACGTGCGAGTTTGTAAAATTCTATAGTTTCGTTGATTTGAAAGTCAGAAATCGATATTTGAACAAGCGGATGATATGTCTTCAATTTAATCGAAGCTATAAGCAAGCGTTTTTGATAATAATGGAAAATCAGGCGTGGATTATTGGTGTACTCGAAATTAGAAAATGGACTTGCTCATGGAATAAAAGGAAAGGGTCATCATGAATACCCGAGTTATTATCACAGCAATAATTAGTATCGCGTTCGGAATAGTAGCGGGACAGCCGGGATTGTCGCAGGTGAATGACTGGGAGAATCCGGAGATGATCGGTCAGAACAAACTGGAACCGCACACTTATTCGGTGAGCTATCCGGACCGGGCCATGGCTCTGCAGGGACGCCGGGATGCTTCACCGTTTTATCAGTCGTTAAATGGTCAGTGGAAGTTTCACTGGTCGCCGACTCCGGCCGAGCGCCCGGTAAATTTTTATCAGGTGGCCTATGATGTCAGGGCCTGGGACGAGATTCGTGTGCCATCCAACTGGGAACTGGAAGGGTATGGCATTCCTATATACGTCAATATACAATATCCGTTCGGGGCCGGGAATCCTCCGTATATCCCTCACGATAATAATCCGGTCGGGTCGTATCGGAGAACCTTCACCATCCCGGCTTCCTGGGCTGAGCAGCCGGTCATTTTGCATTTTGACGGTGTGCAGTCGGCGTTTTACGTGTGGGTGAACGGGGAGAAAGCCGGCTTCAGTAAAGGCAGCCGGACACCGGCGGAGTTCGATATCACTCCGTATTTGCAGGATGGCGAAAATTTTCTGGCGGTGGAAGTGTATCGCTGGTCGGACGGATCATACCTGGAAGATCAGGATATGTGGCGATTAAGCGGCATCTTCCGGGATGTGTATCTGTTTTCGCCGCGACAGGCGACCATGTGGGATTTTTGGGTCCGGACTACCCTGGATGAGGATTACAGGGATGCCGAATTCCGGGCGGATGTCACTATCCGCAATTTCGCCGGTGACAGTGATTTCGAAGGGAGTGTGGAAGCTGTGCTGCTGGACGCTCAGGAACATGAAATTTTTCAGTCCGTCAGGAATGATGTTTCCGTTGCTTCGAACGGCCGGCAGGAGGTAACCTTCAGCCGGAACATGGATAATCCGGTCAAATGGTCGGCTGAGCAGCCGTATCTATATACATTACTCTTGACCCTCCGGAACACGGCTGATGAGGTGGTCGAAACGATCCCGCAGCAAGTGGGGTTCCGGTCGGTGGAGATCACCGGCGGGCATTTGCTGGTGAACGGCGAGTATGTTCTTCTCAAGGGTGTGAACCGGCATGAACATCATCCGGATTACGGACATTATATACCCACCGAGTCCATGATTCAGGATATCAAACTTATGAAGCAGCATAACATCAATGCGGTGCGAACCAGTCACTATCCGGATACGCCTGAGTGGTATGATCTCTGTGATAACTATGGCCTGTACCTGGTGGATGAAGCCAACATCGAATCCCATGGAATGGGGTATAATCCCGACCGGACACTGGCGAACAAACCGGAATGGAAGAAAGCGCACATGGACCGCACGCGGAGTATGGTAGAGCGGGACAAGAACCATCCGTCGGTGATCATCTGGTCGCTGGGAAATGAAGCCGGCGACGGTGAGAACTTTGAGGCCACCAGCGCCTGGATTCACGATCGGGATCCCTCCCGTCCGGTGCAGTATGAACGCGCTGAACAGCGGCCTCATACCGATATCGTCTGTCCCATGTATGCCTCGGTGGAACGGATTATTCAGTATGCCGAGAGCGATCCGGACCGACCGTTGATTCTCTGTGAATACGCCCATGCCATGGGCAACAGCGTGGGAAATCTATCCAAATATTGGAACGCTATGAAACAGTATCCGGCTCTGCAGGGAGGCTTTATCTGGGATTGGGTCGACCAGGGACTACGCAAAGAAACCGAAAACGGGCAAGATTTCTTTGCCTACGGCGGTGATTTCGGTCCGCCTGAAATTCCCAGCGATGATAATTTCTGCATGAATGGCCTGGTGGCTGCTGATCGCACACCCCATCCGGGTCTGGCCGAAGTGAAATATCAATACCAGTATGTGGAGACCCAGCCTGTGGACTTGCAAGCAGGTGAAATCAGGATTCGGAACACCTATGATTTTATTGCCCTGGATTTCTTACAACTGTTCTGGGAAATACGGGCTGAAGACCAGATACTCCGGGAGGGAACGATGAGGGCGCCATCTCTGGATCCGGACGAAAGCCAGATAGTCTCGCTTCCCTATGAATTGCCTGTAGGTGAACCGGGAAAGGAGTGCTTGCTGACCATCAGCTACCGGCTGGCGGAGCGAACTCTCTGGGCGGAAGCTGGTCACGTAGTGGCCTACGATCAGTTCAAACTGCCGGG
>DATFLS010000470.1:0-4626 GCA_035267465.1 bacterium | reverse complement strand
GCCATACTGTCGGAAACCGAGCACCGCCAGAATCAGAAAGATCACACCGCCCCACATCAACGGGACGGAAGAAACGGCGCCCGTGTACAGGGTGACATGGATAGGGCTGCCCGTCGCCTGGGCGTCAGAAAGGTCGGTCGTAGCCTGCAGGTAATAGGTTCCGGGCTCGCGAATAATAAAATTCGTTTTGAAACTCGATTTTCTCTCCCGCCAGGGCCCTTCGCTGTCATACCCGGTCTCGGCCCACAGTTCGTTTCCGCTGCCGAATAACGCCTCCTGCTCGTCATCCAGGAGTTCGAATTCTATCCAGCTCCATTTGTTTGGTCCTGAATAGGAGAGGTTCTGCTGCACTTTCAACCGACAGACGGTATTGGCATTTTCGATAGTAAACGGACCGACCGTTCCGCCGGCCGGGGAGATTTCAGACTCAACTTGCCGGCTGCCTTTGCAGGAGAGGACGAAGGCTGAAAAGAAACACAGGAGCGCTACACCGAATAACAGCTTCGAGAGCACTCCCCAGAACTGCTGTTTATCCAATGATGGTTCCGAGTTGCTCACGTTCATTCCTTTGTATTTATGGTTGCCCTTCCTTTACCCGGCACGCATTGCAGTATCATTCACACGTGCATCTCTCGTCGGGTGTCCAGCAGATCACCGGAGGTGAACCGGAAGCCGAATGGTTGTTGTTTGAAGTGAACGACACTCTGTTCATTCAAAGCGAACAGGGATCGTGACAGCACGCCTGCCCCGTCCTGAGGATACGCATGCACGCTGTCCACCGACAGTCCGGCTTCCGTGGCAGTCCATGTGAGACCGGTAAAGGGAGGGATCTGCGTTTCCCCGGGAAACGTCACTCCCATGGATGACGCTGCAGGCGCGTTGGCAATTGAAGCCTCATATAATTCCTGTGATAACGCTGTCCCCCTGGCCTGAAACCGGTAGTGGAGGCCGCCGGGCGTACGTTTGCTCAGTATCTTCTCCTCAAAGATGGCCGAAGGGAGCACCTTCTCCTGCAGGAGGACCTCAGAGTTCGCCGGCGGAGCGGACAGGCACGCCAGAATTTCGCTCCACTGTCCGGCGGCCGAGGCAAAATGAATGGCGTGGCTGGCGCCGATGATCCGGATCTCTGCCGTATAATTGTCCCGCTCAATCCGACGACTGGCGAGGGTTTGCAGTCCGCAAGCCTCGAGCGATTCTGCAAGCAGGTAGTTGGTTAACTCATGGATACTCTGGTCAATATAGGCCAGGTTATGAAATTCTCGGGATTGCACGCGGTTTTCTCCTGGCATGGAGTTCAGCCCCCGGGGTACAGTTCATATTCGAACTCATTCACCGGTTTGCCGGTACTCACCTCCAGCGTATCATTCCATTTTTCCAGAGACAGGTACTCGGTTTCGTCCTCGGTAACGTAGTCCCAGTACCGGCACTGCAGCCCGCTTCTGTGGTCTTGTTTCGTTTCCATGGTGCCGGTGGCCGTGCCGGATTCTTCCAGCACATACTCTTTACCCTGGAAGGAAAGCCGATCCGCGCCGGGTTCCAGTTCCGGGGCTTTCACCGGAGTATAAATTGTTGTGTTCACCACTCCGTCGTCATCTTCGGCGGTAAACCATAACTCATGCCCTGCTCCATCATCCAGCCGGTATTCGTACCAGCGCCATCCGTTCTCTTCCAGCGTGTATTTAACGGTGACAAAGTAACTGGTACCTTCATAGTCAATCATGTCCCCGGAAATCAGAGTGAATGGGGTACGCTCCCGAACCGGTTCTTCTTTTTTACCGCCAAGTCCGAACAGGTCTTTCAGTCCCATTGGTTACTTCCTTGACTTAATATTCAGAAAGGTCCTCATAAAATGCGCTGACCGCAAACGAGAGTGCGTCTATGGAACTCTGGAATTCATTGAAATCCAGATTTTCGGCTTCCAGCGTATCGACCAGTATCACCTTATCATTATCGATGCCAAAGGCGCCATGCGGCAAATCACCGATATTCAGCTCCAGCAAACGCCGGTAGAACGCCTCGGTTTTCTTCTTTGGAACTTCCATCAGATTAATACGAAACATGACGATGGGATGATTATAGGAGACGATGATATTGTCCACCCCATCCACGTCGTTGTTCACCCGCCAGACCAGATCACCGATTTCTTCATAGGGATACCCCAGTTCTTCCAGGTAATCGACGACAGCCCCGATTTCTTCCATAATGCTTTCCCTCTAATTTCAGATAATTGATCTGTGTGGAAGAATGAGTTCACCGCATGGCGAACAGTTCCAGGCGGTTTTACTGTTTTTCCATCTGTTTCTTCAATTCAGCCAGCTCATCATCCACATTGGATTGCTGACCCAGTTTATCGAACTCTTCCTCCAGTTTCTCATCCTCCGATTTCTCGAAATCAGCCATTTCCTCGGCGGCCTCGGCTTCCGCTTCCATCTGATCGACCTTATCCGTCATACGATCAAACGTCTCAAAGGCGCTGTTATCGTTGAGTCCGGCCATGCTTTTCTGAATATCCTGCTGCGCTTTGGCCCGCTGTGCCCGGGCGGCCAGAAGGTTTTTCTTCCGTTTGGCTGCATCGATCTTGCGTTGCATCTGCTGTAACTGGTCCTTCAACGAATCCACGCTGGCTTGCTGCTGCTTCCATTCTTTCTTGAGCACGGTGACTTCTTCCATCAGCGCGTTTTTTCTGGTGAGGGCCTTCTTCGCCAGATCGTCTTCACCTGTTGTCACTGCCTGCTTTGCCCGTTCGCCCCATTCCCGGGCTTTCGCCTGTTTTGCGTCCACTTCCTTTTTCAGGCGCTTGGCGTCAGCCACCGCTTTGGTGATTTGCGATTTGGCCTTGGTGGCTTGTTCCTGCATGTCGATGAGCATCTGATCCAGCATTTTTTCCGGATCTTCCGCCTTGCTGAGGAGGGCGTTGATATTCGAGCGCAACACATCGCTGGCTCTCTGGAAAATACTCATGATGGGAACTCCTTCTACTGAATCGTGTTTGTCGCGTTCATAACACAACGAAAGTTGCCATAAATTTGTCAAAAGAAATCGACAGTTGAAAGTGGAAAATCCATCCGTTTTGTGAAATCCTTGTATCAGAGACTACAACTCTGATTGGCCGATCTATAACCAGAGATAACAAACGGAGCATGGCGTCCTGCATGAAGCATGTTGAAGAAGATTCTCCGGGGAAGGCGTGCTCTCGGAAAGCTGCTCTGTATGGATTGGGATGATTCGCTCGCAATCAGAATGACAGGTATTTCAGGTAATTTGCCGGCCGTAACTACTTCTTAACACTACTTCCCGAATACCATAGAAATGACTAAGCAGGGGTTCTTTGGTTGGCAGAGTACTGGTATATACCGGGAATTAAGTAATAATCATGCCGCATAAACAATTATTAAATACAGGATCACCGGAATTATAGATAGTCCGGCGACAGGCTCAATCTGATTTACGGAGTCTTTATCGGTGGAAAGCCCTTGCCCTGAGTGCCACAGAAGAGAGCGGGTCATTCAGTTGAGCACTCTCCCCGGTGGTACCCACATCTGTAAGCAAGGTGTCACTGTATAAATCCGGCAAAAAGGAGAAATTTTCTACAGAGGGTTTCGGATAGCGGATAATACGACACTGTATTTTTTTGAGAGGCTACAGAAGAGTGACAGACGTCATTCTTGGCGGCAGGAATTCAATATGTCTCCGGATGCATGGATCCTTCCACTCCGTTCCGGTATGCAACTCGGATGTCTGCATTCTTCCTGCATCTATCCGGTCTTTGGTGCAATCCCCACTTTTTTGATGGGGTCAACATAAACGTTATGAACTGCATATTTACAATGTTGTATTATTTTTGTAACATTATAACGTTCATTTCGCTCATAAATAGAGGCCAGAAAATAGCGGTGAACTAGGAGAAGGGAAGAAGAGCCGGATGGATCATAGAGGAGAAAGAAGGGAGAATATCATGGTGACCGGTCTGACCGGTAGTTATCTTGATCGGGAGGTGCTTGGTGGAATTGTTTAATTTCGCAAATCGCCATCAGGTGCAGGGGTGGGTTGCGGTAGACGATCGGGTGATGGGAGGAGTCTCGCAGAGTATGCTCGATTATAACAGAGACGGGGCTGCCGATTTCTATGGAGAAGTATCAACCGAGCATGGAGGGGGATTTGCTTCTGTGCGGTCAGGAAAACTCGAGAGGTCGGTTCGAGGATTCTCCGGTATTGCGTTAAGAGTAAAAGGGGATGGGAAAGGATACAGCCTGATTGCCCGAACGAAATCCTCCCCTTCGGAGATTTACTACCAGGCGAAGTTTCACCCGGAAAGAGGCGTCTGGCGAACCATTCGCATTCCTTTTGCGATATTTGTTCCGAAGATCCGGGGCCAGTCAGTTGAAACGGCCCCCTCACTGGATCCGGCAAAAATTATCTCACTGGGATTGATGATTTCAAACAGGCAAACCGGACCATTTCACCTCAGCATCAGCTGGATTCATGCGTATCGATCCTGGGAGCGAATTCATAGTCGCGGGCCAGTCCGGCACAGTAATGGCGGAATCGCCGGGATGAAGAATTCAAGTGCAGCCAACGGAAAGCGGAAATAATAAATTGCTCCCTGCAACGGAGATACAGATGACT
>DATFLS010000469.1:0-20018 GCA_035267465.1 bacterium | reverse complement strand
GGATACAACGGGATGGTTTTTCCGGTATTGAGAGGATCTTCTTCGTCTTTGCCCAGCTTGTCATAATCAGGATGGCTCATGGAGAGGCCGTTGTAAAAGGCAACTTTACCGCTGACCGCGATCGGCTCGCCGACTTTGAATTTTCCCTGCATCCATTTGGTTCCCCGAAACCAGCGGCATTTCAGGATGCCGGTTTTATCCTGCACCACCATTTCATAGTAGGACCGTCGCCGGCCGCGCCGCATTCCCTGGGCCATCACCTTTCCGACCACCGTCGCCTCCTGGTCCACCCGGAGGCGATGTATCGGTACAATCGTGCTGCGATCCAGGTACCTCCGGGGAAAGTAGTACAGGAGATCTTCGATGGTGTGGACGTTCACGCTCTCCAGCGCCTCTGCTCTGGCCGGCCCGACGCCGCGCAGATACTGAACGGAAGTCTGTTTCGTCCATTGATATTGCTGTGAGGATCGGGTAGCAGACATTGTCTGTTACAAGTGACGTTCGACTGTATACTGAACCTCGGACTCGCCCTGTCCGGGAATTTCCACCTCGTACCGCAGAGTACCGGCGTCTTCCCGCACGGACTGCAGGGATTCGCGGAGCACTTCCCAGTCACCGTAATAGTGATCGATCACCGCCACGGTTACCGCAGAGTCTTTGTGATTTCGCAGGGTGATCCGCACCGTCCAGCGTTCGAAATCGTTGCCGCGGCGTTCATATTCGCTGATTTCCCGGTCACCGACCACATCAAACGACTTCCCCGCTGTCAACCGGACTTCTTCATCCCTGGGCGTATGCCGGATCCGATCTTCGCCCACCAGCACTTCACTGCCATCGGCATCTTCCTGCATCAAGCGGACGACCCCGGTTGGCAGCGGCACGCCGAGATTGTTCTGTGTGCTGTTCTGAAAAGTGATCTCCACGTTCACATTTTCCTGCTCGGTGGTTTGACGTTCCCGGTGTTCAAACGTATATACACGCTGGTAATCGATTTCGGTGGGATTCCGGAAGGTGACCTGCTTCATCGAGTTCTGTTCCAGGGTGGTCGGAAAACCGATTTCATACAGATGGTACTCAAAGATCTCCCGCTCCCTGACCGCTGGTTCCGCTTCCGCTCGCGCCAGCGCCATCTCCCGGGCCACCCGGGCCCGAGCCTCCTCCTGCGCCCGATGTATGTCGCCTGCCACCAGCTTTACGGTGGCGTCTGAATAAGCTGCCCCGGAGCTGTTCTCCAGCGTAACCCACGACGAGAGCGTTCCGGATTCATCTCCCTGGCGGAGCTTGAGAATATACTCGGCATTCCATGTTAACCCTTCTGTCAGATAACTCAACCGGACAGGGTACTCTCCGGCCTGTTCGGCATCAATAATCCATTGGAGCGTCGGCCGCAGGATTAATCCCTGGGGTAAGCTGGGGAAATTGTATTCCTTTACTTTCTCTGCATTAATAATCAGGAGAGAACCGTCTTCCTTCCGGAGCATCAGCGACGAGCCATCCCGGGCGAGTAACTGGCCGGAGCGGGATTCATCGTTCTCCGTTACCAGAGAGATCGGGTTCCCGATATATTTATCAAAGACCTTTCCTGTGCTCACCAGATCATATTGGAAATTCTGTTCCTGCAGATGAAACGCCCGGGGTTCTCCGGCGTCCAGATGCACAGTGGCCGGCTGGATTTTCGCGGCCACGTCGGTGATAGAGATGGTCTGCCGGCCCGCCTGTACTGAGAGCGTCCGCTGCTCCTGGATCAGCCCCAGGTCGGAATTGTAAATGGTCACGATGGGGCTTCGCTCAGCTCCGAATCCGGACGATATCAGCAGCAGGCTGCTAAGAATCCATGGAAGATATTTTTTCATAATTGGCCTGCAATTTTTTGAGTTCTTCCTGGTAGGTTGCCTGTTTCTGCCGTTCTTTCTCCACCACGTGGTCCGGCGCTTTCTCGACGAAATCGGTGTTCGAGAGTTTGGCATTCGCTTTCTGCAGCCGCCCCTCGGTGTCCTCGATTTCCTTGTTCAGCCGTTCCTGTTCCTTCCGCAGGTCGATGAGATCGGCCAGCGGCAGGAAGATCTCCATTTCCCGGACCACGGCCGTGGCGCTCGACTCCGGCTGATCCACGTTGCTTTCGATGGCGAAATCGCTCAAATTCGCCAGATTCATAACATACGAGCTGTGGATCCGCAGCAGGTCCGCCCTGCCATTCTTCACACTGTTCACGATCACCGACGCGCGCTTGGAGGGCGGGACATTCATTTCACTCCGCATGGTGCGGATGGCCACGATCACATCCTGCAGCAGCGCCATCTTGGACTCGGCATCCTCGTCTGTCAACGCAGAATCCGACTCAGGAAACCGGCTCACCATGATATCGGGATCATCCTCCAATTTCAAGTGCTGCCAGATTTCCTCGGTGATAAAAGGAATAATGGGATGCAGCAATTGAAGGGTTTGCCGGAGTACATTCACCGCAATGGATAATGCTGCTTCGGAAGCCTGTTCATTGTCCCCGTAGAAGCGGGCCTTGATCAACTCCAGATACCAGTCGCAAAACTCCCCCCAGAAGAACTTATGCACGGTATCCTGTGCCTCGTGGATACGAAACTTTTCCAGTGCAGCATTGTACTGCCTGATGACCCGCTGCAGCCGCGAGATAATCCACCGGTCGGCCAGCTCCCAGCGATCGTGATCCGGCAGCTCGTGTGGAATGGCCTGCTCCTTGCGCTGCATTTCCACGAATCGGAAACTGTTCCATAATTTATTGGAGAAGTTCCGCCCGATTTCGAAGTTCTCTTCGGCCAGGTTGATGTCCTGTCCCTCGGTGGAGAGGACAATCAAGGAATACCGGACTGCATCCGCCGAATACTGCTCCACCATTTCCAGAGGATCAATTCCGTTCCCCAGGGATTTACTCATCTTCCGGCCCTGGGCATCCCGGATAATCCCGTTGAAATACACATTCTTAAAGGGGATCTCATCCATAAATTCCAACCCGGCCATAATCATGCGGGCGACCCAGAAGAAAATAATATCCTGGGCGGTCACCAGCGTATCGGTGGGATAGAAATACTCCAGTTCAGGCGTCTGTTCCGGCCAATCCATGGTGGAAAAAGGCCACAGCCAGGAACTGAACCAGGTATCCAGCACGTTTTCATCCTGGGTCCACTCCGTTCCGCCGCATTCGTCACAGGTATCCGGCTGCGATCGGGCCACCTGCATCGTTCCGCAGGACTCGCAGTAGTACGCCGGGATCCGGTGTCCCCACCACAATTGCCGCGAAATGCACCAATCCCGGATATTTTGCATCCAATGATTGTAGGTTTTCACCCACTTCTCCGGGAAGAAGGTGATTTCCCCGTTGTTCACCACCTCAATCGCCGGTTCGGCCAGCGGCTTCATCTTCACGAACCACTGCTCGGAAATGGCCGGTTCCACGATGGTGTGGCAGCGATAGCAGTGTCCGACCCGGTTTTCATAGTCTTCGGATTTTTCCAGATACCCCTGCTCCTCCAGATCCCGCACCAGCTGTTTCCGGCACTCAAACCGATCCATACCGGCGTAGGGGCCGGCTGCCTCGGTCATGGCGGCATCGTCACCGATGACTTTGATTTCCTCCAGACCGTGCCGCCGGCCCATCTCGAAGTCATTGGGATCGTGGGCCGGAGTGACTTTCACCATCCCGGTCCCGAATTCGGGATCCACGAACGCATCCTTGATGACCGGCAGTTCGCGATTCACAATCGGCAGGACAGCCGTTTTGCCCACCAGATGCTGGTAGCGCTCATCATCCGGACTGACGGCAACAGCCGTGTCCCCCAGCATCGTTTCCGGCCGGGTGGTCGCCACCACCAGATAATCGTCGGAGTCTTTCAGCGGATACCGGATATACCAGAGTTTTCCCTGTTTGGTCTCATGCTCCACCTCTTCATCGGAGATGACCGTCGAACACCGGGGACACCAGTTAACGATGTAGTTATCCCGGTATACCAATCCTTTTTCGTACAGCGAGACGAACACGTGAGTCACCGCATCGGAAAGTCCTTCGTCGAAGGTAAACCGTTCCCGCTCCCAGTCACAGGAAGAGCCCAGCTTTTTCAGCTGATTCACGATATCCGCTCTGCGGTTTTCCGCCCAGTCCCAGGCCAGCTCCACAAACTTTTCTCTGCCCACATCGTGCCGGGTCTTCCCCTCTTTCAGCAACTCCTTTTCCACCACGTTCTGCGTGGCGATACCGGCGTGATCGGTCCCGGGCATCCACAGCGCTTCATATCCCTGCATGCGCCGCCAGCGAATGAGAATATCCTGGATAGCGTTGTTATACGCATGCCCCATGTGTAACACTGCGGTCACATTGGGCGGCGGAATGACGATACAATAGGACTCTCTGTCGGCGTGTGGTTCCGCGTGAAAATAATTCTGCTCTTCCCAGTACTCATACAGGCGATCTTCCACCTGCCCGGGATCATACACCTTTGGTATGTCTTTCCCCATAGATGATCGACTTTGCTTGCGTTAAATTTTTCGTCTCTATGTCAACAACTAATGATCGTTATATCCAAATTAAGTTTAAAAGTTTACATGTCTCTGAAACAAATGTCAATCAGAGGATGCGGGCAGAGATACGGCCTGTGTTTGCCGTGACAGAAAGCCCAATTCCCTCCTGAACGCAATAAATGAATGCGGCTGGGAAGACTGCTCAGTTTGTAAGAAACACACCAGGCGGGGAACAGTGAGGGAAGGCATGGTGACGGAAGGCAACAACCTCGCCCTCGGTCCCTCTCGTTTGAAGGGAGAGGGATGCCCGCACCGGACTCTGCCCCGGACAGGCGCCTGATCTAGCGTAAGACTCCTTTGTTTTATTCTTCCAGCTGATCCAATTCCTCCTCCAGTTCTGATGGGATCTTTGCTCTGGCCAAATGGAGCACAGCATCTCCGGCGTTCACCAGGGGCAGGTTAGTATGTCCGATGACCACTCCGTGAAACGGCGATTTCAGATCCACGACGCTGGCGCCCATGGGATCGGTAACTCGTGCAATCGTCTGGTGCCGCTGGACCCGGTCTCCCGCCCGCACCTGAATATGCAGCAGGCCGCTTTTCTTGGCCCGTACCCACCGGGTCTTTTCGGCCTGCACCGGCTCCAGTTGTTTCCCCCGTGATTTGCCGAGCATGCCCAGGTGGCGCATCACTCTGATGATCCCCTGCACGCCCAGCTGGATGGCCTGTTCGTTGAATCTGAGTGCCTCTCCCGCCTCATAGACAATGATGGGGACGCCTCTTTTCGCCAGCGTATCCCGGAGCGAGTTATTATGTCTCAGAGAATGGATGATAACCGGCACCCCGAACGCTCGTCCCATATCTCTGGTCTGGGGGTCGAGCAGGTTGGCCCGGATCTGGGGCAGATTATATCGGTGCAGGGTGGCAGTGTGGATATCGATTCCGTGGGTGGAGTTTGCGACGATTTCCTCCAGGAACAGGTGCGCCAGCCGACTGGCCAGCGATCCCCGGGGCGAACCCGGATAAGAACGGTTCAAATCCCGGCGATCCGGCAGATAGCGGCTACTGTGGATAAATCCGAACACATTCACAATGGGAACTGCTATCAACGCCCCCCGCAGTTTCTTCAACGGCTTTTGCTTCAGGAGCCGCCGGATGATTTCCACTCCGTTCAGTTCGTCGCCGTGTTGCGCTGCGCATACGAACAGGTGCGGCCCGGGCTGCGGCCCGCGGATAACCGAGACCGGCATATGCGTCCAGTTGTGGGTATATAACCGGGCGACCGGGAGATTAATCTCCTTGCGTTCGCCCGGCTGTATCAGGGTGTCACCGATCTGCATGACCGCCTGATTTCGGTCAGCCTTTGACCCGGGTGCTTGTTTTTCCTTGCCTGGCATTTTGCTCGATATATTGAATAATTTTCTCTGCGATATCCTTGCCGGTGGCCTGCTCGATTCCTCCCAGGCCCGGCGACGAATTCACTTCCATAACCACCGGCCCATGATTGGAGCGGAGCATATCCACGCCGGCAACCCGCAACCCCATAGTTCTGGCGGCACGGACCGCAATGGATCGTTCTTCCGGAGTCAGTTTGATGGCAGAGACTGTCCCGCCCCGGTGGACGTTGGCCCGGAATTCTCCCTCTCTGGCCTTGCGATGCATGGAAGCCACCACCAGTTTGTCAATCACGAACGCCCGAATATCGGATCCCCCCGCTTCCTTGATATATTCCTGCACCAGGATATTCGACTTCAACCCGTAAAACGCCTGGATCACCGATTCGGCCGCCTGCTTGGTTTCGGCCAGCACCACACCAACGCCCTGGGTGCCCTCCAGCAATTTGATAATCAACGGGGCGCCGCCCACCATTTCAATCAAATCATCGATGTCCCGGATATTCCTGGCGAATCCGGTGACCGGCAGTCCAATGCCCTTGCGAGCCAGCAGCTGAAAAGCCCGCAGCTTATCCCGGGAGCGTGTGATCGCCTGGGAGTCGTTGGTCGGGAACACGCCCATCATCTCGAACTGCCGCACAATCGCCGTCCCGTAAAAGGTATAGGAGGCCCCGATCCGGGGAATGATGGCATCGAACCCCTGCAGTTCCCTGCCTTGATAATGGATGGACGGCCGGTGAGCGCTGATACTCATGTAGCAGCCGAGATAATTGATCACTTGCATCTCATGGCCCCGCCTCTGTCCGGCTTCCACCAGACGCCTGGTGGAATAGAGACCGGATTTCCGGGATAAAACGCCGATCTTCATTGAGTCAGATCCCTTCTGAATCTGCTATAATTGCCACAGATTTGCACAACTTGTCCTGATTCATCGGGAGACATTCACAGATAATATTAACCACAAACAACGAAAGATATGATCGTGCAAACCAGATAGCATGTTATATCCTATCAAATTATTCGTGTTAATTCGCGTACCTTAGTGGCTCAGGAATGGTGACCTCTATTGCAATTGTTCCGGTTTTCCCAGCAGATAGGACTTCTTCGGATTCACCAGAAATCCTTTCCGCAGCGCCGTGCGCCCCAGCAGCATACGGAAACCCATCACATCCCGATTGGTCAGTGTAACTTCGATGGGAATGCTCCGGGCGCCGATCCTGGCCGGCGTGTTGATGACATAGCGATGCTGCTTCTGCCCCACCGAACTGGTCACCGTTCGTTTGTCATGCGCCAGCACTTCAGTCACTACTTCCTCCCGGACCGATCGCTGGAAGGGATGAATCCAGATCCGCAGCAACACCCCGTCCATGGCATCCTCCAACACTTTCATCCGGTGCACGTGGAGCGCTGATGTCCGGGCGCCCGTATCCACCTTCACTTTCACATGCTCCACGCCGAGCTCGGGAAGTCCAATCCATTCCCGCCAGCCGATAATGGTGGGTTCTTTCTTCTGTTTCCCAGGGCTCATCGATCAATATGAGAACGAATATTCTGGAAATATACGGTTTAGTATAGATACCCTCCTCTGCACGTCCACCGGAAGTCATATCCGGGCCACTCAGCTCTTAATTTTATAACCCCGGTAAAACAGGTAAACTCCTGCAGCGAAACTGACCCCCGTCAACACGACCGCCATGACAATTGACCACAGCGGAGACGTGTCATAGACTCCGAGCGTCCCGTACCGTAGTCCGTTGACCATATAATACAACGGATTAAACAGGGAGGCGGTTTTCAGCCATTCCAGGGGCAACATCTCTATGGAATAAAATACGCCGCCCACATAGACCAGCGGAGTAATAGCAAATGTAATCAGCAGCATCACGTGGTCCCAGTTCTCTGCCTGGAGACCGAAAATCAAACCGATTGAACTGAACGCAACGGAGACGATCATCATCAGCACAAAGGTGAGGACAAGATTATGGAAGTGAATATTGAACGCGATCCCCCCCAGCAATAATATAAACCCCCCATTGATAAATCCGCGGGCCGCACCGCCAAGGATGTAGGCCAGAGCCGCCTCGGTGGCAGAAATCGGGGCGATCAGGATATCCTCGATAAAGCTCAGTTGTTTCGCCTGGTACAGTGAAGAGGCGGTGTTGCTGTACCCATTATTAATCACCGCCATCATGGCTAATCCCGGCAGAATAAATTGCAGGTACGACACGCCCTTGATTGTGCCGATCCGGCTCTGCAGAGCAAATCCGAAGATGAACAGGTACAATGAAGCGGTGATAATCGATGGGAGAATGGTTTGTTTATACAGCGTGAAGAACCGCCCCAGCTCCCGCTGCAGGATAGTGAGGAATCCGCCGTATTTACGACTGTCCATTGACTGCTTCCTCTGCCATGGATTTACCGGTTAACTTCACAAATACGTCTTCCAGAGAACTCTCCCGTATACGCACCTCATACAGGTCGATATTCTCCGCGTTCACCCGGGTGAGTAATTTCGGCAGTTCCTTATTCGGGTGTTCGACCCGAATCCGGATCATGTTATCCTCCAGTCTGGCGTCATATCCGTTGAACATATCCGGCAGATGCTCCGGCTGCTCATGGAGCTGCAGTTCGATACACCCCATTCCCATGGCATCCATCAGCTGGTGGGGTGCGCCTTCTGCGATTATTTCTCCCCGGTTGATGATGGACACCCGTTCGCAGAGCTGTTCCGCTTCTTCAATGTAATGGGTGGTTAACAAAATGGTGACGCCTTCATCGTTCAACCGGCGGAGATAATCCCACAGCATGTGCCGGAGTTCCACGTCCACTCCGGCTGTGGGTTCGTCCAGAATCAGAATGGTCGGTTCATGCACCAGGGCTTTGGCAATCTGCAGCCGGCGTTTCATCCCGCCGGACAGCTTCCGATAATCCTGCTTGCGTTTCTCGTACAGGCCGAACTGTTGGAGCAGATCCTTCGCCCGTTCGACTGCCCGCTGTTTCTGTAACCCGAAATACCCTCCCTGCAGAGTTAACAGCTTCTCGATGCTGAAAAAGGGATCGAAATTGAACTCCTGTACCGCCAGCCCGATGTTGGTTCGGGTGAACCGGAAATCCGAAATCACATCATGGCCTAACACCCGAACATCGCCCACACTGAAGTTTGCCAGACCGGTGAGAATATGGATAGTCGTACTTTTTCCCGCGCCATTCGGTCCCAGGAGCCCGTAAAATTCCCCCTGCTGAATGTCCAGATCCACGGACTTCAGCGCCTCGAAATCGCCATACCATTTGGATAATCCGCGAATCCGAATTGCCGGTGCTTTGTTCTCCATCATGACGAAATCCTTTCCAATTTCGTTACCACTTCGACATGAGGCGTATGCGGAAACATATCCACCGGCTGCACGGTCGCAAGCTCATACCCGGTTCCGTCGGAGAGGTCCTTGAGATCTCTGGCCAGGGTGGAGGGATTACAGGAGACATACACATATTTCTCCGGATGCAGCTGCCTGAGTTCTTTCAGTGTCTTCGGATGGACCCCGGAACGCGGCGGATCAATTACGATCACATCCGGTTTCTCTATCTGCTTGATCTTCCGATGGAACTCCTGATGCTTGTTCATGTCCACCCGCTCGAACTGGGCATTGAATATCTGGTTGTGATAGGCGTTTCTGACCGCATTTTCCACCGTCTCCTGATTTACCTCGAACCCGTACACCCGCTGGGCGCCGGATGCCAGGTACAGCGCAATGGTTCCGGTCCCGCAGTACAAATCGTACACCACATCCTCGGGTTGCACGTCGGCGATCTGTTTGATGTGTTCATACAACCCTTCCGCCTGCAGTGTGTTTGTCTGAAAGAAGGAGCCGGCGGAAATCTCGAACTCCAGGTCTCCGATGCGGTCCAGTATGATATCCTCGCCGTACATCAGGTACTCCAGTTCTCCCACTGCGGATTCGCCGACCCGGGTATTCACGTTATTCACCACGCTGTGGATCTGCGGATATTTCTCCACCAGTATGTCCACCAGAGGCGCCAGCCGGTCCGGATCGTCCTTGCCGGTGACAAAGTTCAACATGACTTGGCCGGTATGCTCACCCTCGCGCATCACCAGGTACCGGAGATATCCGGTCTTCTCCCGCAGGTCCCAGAGATCATAATCGTGCTCCAGCACATACTGTTTCACATCCGCAAAGATATGATTGCGGACTTCGCTCTGCAGGTAACAGATATCCAGATCCAGAATCTTGTCCCAGCGACCGGGAGCATGCAGTCCGAACGCAAAGTCTTCCGGGGTTCCGGGATCATCCTCCTCCAGAATCCAGCGATCCGTGCCGAACGAGAACTCCATCTTGTTGCGGTAATGGAAGATCTTCTCGGATCCCAGGGTCGGCTTGACTTCGATCTCCTGAAACTTCCCGATCCGTTCCAGGAGATCGGCCACCTGCTCCCGCTTATTTTCCAGCTGGACCTCGTAGGCCAGATCCTGAAACTTGCAGCCCCCGCATTCCGGATAATGCGGACAGGGCCAGTCGGTTTTCCAGGGAGAGGCCTCCAGAGTTTCCACCGGAATCGCCTCGCCGAAATTGCGCTTCCGCTTGATGAGTTTGGCTTTCACTTTCGCCCCCGGAAGTACGTCCCGGACAAACACCACCCAGTTATCGACCCGGGTGATGCCATCCCCTCCGAAAGCCAGGACATCCTCTATCTCTGCTTCGAACTCTTGTTCCTTGTTTAGCGGATACGTCGCCATCGTCTCATGTCGTTCTTTTATTTATTACAGCCTATGAGCTTACGAAATGTCGGAGTCTATTCCAACAGGGGATTAACGACAAAAATAACGTTAAAAGTCTTTTTGGAAAACGCAGAGTTCGCCTCAAGAGATCCCTACGGGACAAAGGGGCGATCCAATGGGATCCCTTGCTTCGAAACCGTATTGATCCGAGACCGAACCATCGTGTTGCTTCATACCGACAATGCCTCCACTCGCCCGGCTTTACTCACCACGCACTGAAATGTCATCCCGAATCCCCCTGTCGTCAAAGGGGGTGAGGGATCCCTACCGTGGCTCCTTCGGCGAGGTAGCGCTCCGGGGGGTAGGAGACGAATCCGGGGGCGAACCAAGGAATGCGTCGTCTCGGGTAGTCACGTAATCGGACCCACATATCCCCGGTAGAGATCCCTCGCCACTTGAAAAGCAAGGACTCGGGATGACATGGGGGGGTGGGTGGGTGTGGACGTCGCGGGTTGAGAGCATCACAGACGCGTTCGGATCCTGACCATTCAGGAGCCAAAGCCAATGCGCTCCGGAGTGTGCCTGGAGGGTCGGTTTCGGTACACCACTAATACAGTGTCATCCCGAACCCCGTCTTTTGGGGTGAGGGATCTCTCCCGTGGCTCCTTGGGTATGATTCCGCGTCTACAGGTGGGAGACGAATCCCGGTGGCGCACAGGGGTTCACGGCGTCCAAGGGAGTCTCGCAATTGAACCCGCATATCCCCGGTAGAGATCCCTCCCCCTCTGAACAGCGAGGACTCGGGATGACATGGGGGGTTGGTTGGGTGTGGACGCCGCGGTGAGTTTTTATATCTGTTCCTGTACTAAATATCCTCAGTTATGATCGCTCAGAGCAACCTCCATTGATATAAAAAGTAAGCTCGGGGCAGTATTTTCTCTGCTAATTATCCAGGGGTGAAGGTCTAGCTGGTTTTCTCTTTGTTAACCACCAACCGATAAATGACATACAGGATGAGTCCAATAGCCAGGAAGGCCAGGAATTGATTCAGGAAGGGGCCGTATTCCAGTCCGATGCCCTCGATGCGCTGCCCGCCTTTGATGGCCACCCAGGCTGCCAGGAGAACTCCCATCAAGCCTTCGCCGCCCACCAGGCCGGATCCGAACAGCACGCCCTGCTCACGCCGCCGGTTGGCTTCCTCCTCCGATCGGTTCCTGGTCAGGAGGTATCGTAAAAATCCTCCCAGAAAGATCGGCGCCATCGTGCTGAGCGGCAGATACACCCCGACGGCAAACGCCAGGACCGGCACCCGGAACAGCATAGCAATCAATCCAATCCCGATACCGATGAAAATGAGGGTCCACGGTAAGTTCTGATCCAGCACGCCATCGATCACCAGCTGCATCAGGACGCCCTGAGGCGCCGGCAGTTCGGCGCTGCCCACGCCGAAACTTTGATCCAGCAGGAGAATGGTCAAACACACAAAACCCGCTGAAGTAACTACTCCAATAAGCTCGCCAATTTGCTGCCGGCTGGGCGTTGCACCCAGAATAAATCCGGTTTTCAGATCCTGGGAAGTATCCCCGGCAATCGAAGCGGCGATACAGACCCCGGTCCCGACCATCAGGGCGGTGGCTTTCCCGGCCAGGTCCGTCCATCCCAGAAGATAGAAAACAAAACTGGTCCCCAGCAGCGTGGCGATGGTCATGCCGGACGTGGGATTGGAGGTGACGCCTACCAGTCCGACAATCCGGGAGGATACCGTGACGAAAAAGAAGGCGAACACGGCAATCAGGATAGCGGCGATCCCTCTGACCAGAATGAGATCGATATATCCCAGAATCCCCGGGATGAAAGTCAGCATTAACAGGATGCTCCCCACAATACCCAGGACGATCTTCATGGACAGATCCGTATCGATCCGCCGGGCTTCCGTGCTCTCCACCACCGAGGCGATCTGACGCACCCCCAGCCGGAACGATTCGATCATGGTCGGGATAGACTTGATAAGCGTGATTACACCACCGGTAGCAACCGCGCCCGCACCTATGTATCGGATATATCGATTCCAGATCTCTGCGGCGGTCATGTCCCGAATCAGCATCTGCGTTTCCGGATAGACGGGAGCGGCGAGCCCGCTCCCCCACCAGTTGATCACCGGGATGATGACAAACGCGGACAGGGCGGCCCCCGCCACCATCACCGTGGCAATCCGGACACCCAGAATATATCCCACCCCGATGAGCGCCGGGCTCACACCGACACTCAATTTCGCCTTAAAGCCCAAGAGCACTTCGAATCTCGCACTGACAGCTTTCAGCCCGTCCGTAATCCATTTCACCAGCATTCCGAAGCCCAGCCCGTAAAACACACCGCTCGCCTGCCGCCCGCCGTGCTCAGATGCCACCAGAACCTCCGCGCAGGCCATCCCCTCCGGATAGGGGAGATTGCCGTGCTCTCGCTTGATCAGGTATCGCCGCAGCGGGATCATGGACAGGACGCCCAGCAGGCCTCCTGCCATTGCCAGCAGCGTGATCTGGACCAGACTCGGACGCAGATTCCAGAGAAACAGGGCCGGGATGGTAAACAGCACTCCGGATGCCACCGAGGAACTGGCCGACCCGATGGTCTGGGACATGTTCGCTTCCAGTATGCTGTGCTCTGTTCCGAATACTTTGAGAAACCGGAACGCTACTACCGTCAAGACGGCCACCGGAATAGAAGTGCTGATGGTCAACCCGGCACGTAATCCCAGGTAGGTGTTCGCGGCACCGAACACAATGCCCAGCAGAATTCCGGAGATTGCCGCCTTCAGCGTAAATTCAGGAAGCGTTTGCCCGTGCACATAGGGAACGTATTCCTCCCCCTCCTTGAGTTCATAAGCATTGGGGGGCAGCCCTTGTTTCTCCATACCGTCCTCCGGAGTCTGCATCGCTGGTGAACCGAGTTTTTATGGGATGTGAAATGTCCACAAATTACAGCAATCCGGCCTGGGAAGCAAAGCCGAACCGCTTATCAGGACGCTGCGCCGGAATTTCATCCCTGGGATCGCAGATGAAAATGAGAAAATAGAGAGCAACGGGGAAGAACGATATGAACTTGTGCCTATCCCGGCTGCTTCTTCTCTGAAATAAAAATGCTCCCCGCCGGAGACGGGGAGCATTCACGGCAGGTAAACCGTCAAATCGTTAGAACTGATCTCTGGTGAAGACACCGGCAAAGTGCAGCGCCGCACCCAGCAGCATCACATCCTTCAAGAAACCGGTCATCGAAGCCTGATTACCGCCCAATACATTGGGAAAATGCACGGTAAATGCTGTGAAGAACAGGAAAACCACCAATCCCCATGCTGCCCATTTGGTGTACTTATGAATGGTGAAACTGATCCCCGCGGCAATCAGTGCTATCCCGGTGAGATAGACCCAGAACACGCCTCCGGGCAGCCAGACCATTCCGGTCATATCGGCGCCCCGCATGAAATGGAAAATACCGAAAACGGCGAAGGGAAGTCCATACACTATTCGTGCAACCGATTTGGTTAAGGTATCCATACACTTTCTCCTTTGTTATTGTTTGTGGTATTATTCATTACAAATTACAGTATATACATCTGTATTTTTATAAAACGTAAGGAAGCCTACGATTTCTTATTCCAGTTTCGTTTCTATACAGATAAAGTGCACGGGCTCTGCGGCATCCAGTCTGACCTCCTGTTCTTCCGTGATCCGGGCCTGATCGAATTGTTCCAGAGTGGTATCATTGACTTTCATCTTTCCCCGGATAACATATACAAACACCCCCCGACCGCTCCCGGGCTCATAGATGGACGAATGGCCGCCCTCAAAATCTCCTATCCACAGCGTGATATCAGCATGAATAGACAGTGCCTCAGAATGATTTCCGCCGGACACTACTGGAATCAATGCATTCGAAGCCAGCCGTTCCCTGAAATTCTGTTGCACATATCCGGGCTCCAGTCCACTCTGGTCCGGAAGAAACCAGATCTGGCAGAGGTTCACCGGTTCATCGCCATGGTTCATTTCCGAGTGCCGGATGCCGGTACCGGCAGTCATTCGCTGGACTTCTCCCGGTGAGATTGTCCCGCTGCTCCCGGTGCTGTCCTCGTGGGTTAATTCCCCGCTCATGACCAGGGTGACAATTTCCATCTCCGCATGCTGATGCGTTTTGAAGCCGGTATGCGCTTTCACAAAATCGTCATTGAACACGCGCAGGTTTCCGAACTGCATGTTCGCAGGATCCAAATAATCTCCGAAGGAAAAGAGCCAGTAAGTTTTCAGCCAGCCCATATCTTTATAATGCCGGTCCTGTGCCGGTATTCGCTGTATCATCACTCTACTCCGTTGTTGACAGGTTATAAGTAAGCGCCCACTCCCTGAGGCAGCTTATTGGATATTCGATGACTCCCTCACTGAGGTTGCATTTGCCCCATAACCCAATTTTTTGCACAGCTCGCCTAATGTCTGCTGTTCTGCAGAATCCAGGATATTTATGATCTGCACAACAGCGCTGAAATGATCCGGCAGGATCTCCTCGATGGTTTCCCGCCCTTCGTCTGTCAGATGAATGGCGAAGAACCGTCTATCCCGGCGGTCCTTCTTCCGCTCCACCAATCCTTTATCCTCCAGATTATTGACCACCATGGTGATGTTGCCGCTGCTCTTCAGAATTTTTTCGCCAATATCTTTCTGGTACATCGGCCCCAGGTGATATAATGCTTCCAGCGCCCCGAACTGGCTGACCGATAATTCCTCATGGGTTTTCAGATCACTCAGGCGGCGGCTGACCGACTCGGCCGCCCGCATCAGCTTGATGTACGCATCCAGTGCCAGCTTTTCTTCCGCAGTGCCCTGGTAATGTGTCGGCATTCTCTTTTATCCATTAGTTTAATATTAAACTATTTATTGTTAAGATAAATAATTTCCGGAAAATTTGTCAAGACCCTTCTTCCGAGAGACACAATGCTAGATTCAGAATATGTGGAATTTAGCAGCAGTAACTCAAGCCTGTTATGAAACTTACTCCGGGTCTTCGGGAGGTTTCTGTTCTCTGTCCGCCGGAATGAGATTATTCACCGTAAACGTGAGCAGCGAGGCCAGGAATATCACTCCCAGGGTCATCAGGGATTTCCAGACAAATTGGGTGTCAATTACGACCCGCCAGATGGCCAGGATGGATATGGTCGTGGCTATCAAAATGCACAGGATCGAAATATACAAGGTAATTTGATTGAGATTTTTCATGTATTCTCCTTTTCCGGAGGCAATAACATCTCAGTCATCGAAGTGCCCGACCTGCATTCAACTGGTTGTTCGCCATACCGGAAAATACGCACGGCAGGCTCTCCCAGCAGCCGGATATCATCATTTTCGATTCGCAGGATTGATCCTTCACGCAAGCCCGCCACCATGAGGTCGCGGCTCACTTCAAGAAATTCCAGAATGCGCTGCTCTCTGGTTTCGCCCTGGTGACCTTCCGGATTGGCATCAAGGTAATGGGGATTAATCTGGAAGGGAATAACCCCCAGAGTCTCAAATCTATGTGGTCGTACTATGGGCATATCATTGGTGGTTTGCAGCGTCGGACAGGCAATATTCGCTCCGGCGCTCCATCCGATATAGGGTTTCCCGGCGATAATCTCTGAACGCAGCGGCTCCATCAGATCATACTCGTAGAGATATCTCACCAGCTGCCAGGTGTTCCCTCCTCCCACCACATACCCCCCGGCCTGTTTCACGGCGACGACCGGATGTTCACGGGGATGAATCGCACTCAGACCATACCCGAGTCGTTGAAATACCTCACTTGCCTTCTCCTGATAACTATCGAAAGAAAAGGTGACCGCAGCGAACGGAAAAAACAGCAGGCCGGAAACTCTGGATCCGAGAAAATCGCTGATCGGACCCTCCGCATGTTCAAGCCACTCCCGCCCGGAATTCGTAGAGTTGCTCAGTAACAACAACCTTCGCGCCATACAGGATCCTCAATTCCGAATTTTTATATCAAATTACCTGGTACTTCTGAAAGTCACTGTCATGAAACTTCTGTAAAAACTAGCTCAAAAGCAATGATGACTCCGGTGTAAGATATGCGCTCCCCGGGAAAATCGGGCACTCCCCTCTCCATCATTCAACAAACATATCGGTCCGGTAATAATCGATATTTATGCAGAGCCCGAGAGCACACACCACCTGTACCCCCTCATCTCGGGGAATCGTTTTAGTAAAAATTTGCTGGACATACGCATGCCCTTCCGGGTTATGAATTTGTATACCGTGGGTTACCGGATCATCCACCACTATGGTCTCGTTGCATATGAACTTCGTCCGGTGATCTCCCAGCGATATATCCAGTCCGTACTTCTCTGCAAAAACTCTCAGCAGGTCCAGCGGGGTCAGCTCATCCACGGCGGTATGGATATCAGGGGCGATTTTCCAGCCCATATGGAGATGCAGAGTGGCCCCCTCCATCTGTCCATAGGCGAGAATGTAATAAGGTCTTGGCTGTTGTGGAAAAAATTTCCAATAAAAGTGTAATTGTAAATCATCTACCGATAATTGCTGGCTGCTATCAGGGACACGGACCGTATCCAGAATATCCGTTCCGGGGATGCGTAGTTTATCATACAGTTCTTGCCGGAATTTCTCCGGAAAATGGATGTGTGCCGGGGCAGCCACAGGTGCAGTTTATGGTAACTCTTTTCGGATCTTCATCAGTATTCCTGCGAATTCGGCGTCACAGATTTATATCCGGGATTCCCTTTTACTCTGATAGAGAAACCAGATCAGGGCTGGCAGCGTCAGGACGAACAGTACTGGAATTGCGATGAAAAACAGAGGGCCCAGAAATGGTAAACCGATCAGAAGCAGGGATGCAATGATCACCAGGATAAGTGCCCATGCGCCCTTCTTTCTGCGGATTGGCTCAGCTTTTGGGTATTGCTTCTCTGTGTATTGTTCAGCCATTATTCCCTCCTCAGTTGGCTTCAAATAGCACACATCCCAAGGGGGATCCCCATTGGGAGATTTTCACGGAAGAAAAACGATCACCACAGATATCCCCCCACCACTTCCAAAGTACATAAGTACATAGGTGCATAGGGTACATAAGTTTTATACGTTGTTACGGGGGGAGAGAAGCCGGTTTGAATTGGTTGAGAATGATCGATGCTGGTGTGATATTGCTCCATACCCATCGTTGTCCGACCCTATGTACGTATGCCCTTATGTACCCGATTGGGCACGGTGGGTGGTCCCATTTCTGTATTTTTATCTGTGGTCATCTGCTTTTTCTGTGTTCATCTGTGTGCTGATACTGCGTGCTATTTTATTCTCAAATTAGCAAATTCTCGGAAGCTGTTCGCCCGGCAGCATATCAATAATGGTTTCCGCTCCCAGTCCTGTGACAAGCGTTACCCGTGGTTCGGCCCGGTCTGTTACTTCTCCAATGATAGATGCACGGGCGCCCAGTTCATGGTTTCGCAATATGTCGAGGACCTGATCCGCGACTTCCGGGTCCACTACCACCAGCACTTTACCTTCATTCGCCACGTACAGTGGATCCAACCCCAGTATCTCGCAGGCACTTTCCACTTCCGCACGCACCGGAATGGCATCCGCCTGAAGTTTGATGGATTTCCCCGCGCTCCTGGCAAATTCATTTACCGAGGTTGCCACCCCGCCTCGGGTGGGATCCCGCATCACCCGGATTTGTTCGGGAAATGCGGTGAGCAGCGGATGCACCAGGTCATGCAGCGCCGCCGAATCGGTCTGCAACGAACTCTCCAGCGCGAAGCCTTCCCGGCTGGACAGAATGGTGATCCCGTGGTCACCGCTGGTTCCGGAAACCAGCACCTTATCCCCCGGTCGTATGCGCTGCGGCGACAGGTGAATGTTATCCTTAATCAGGCCGATCCCGGTGGTATTAATAAAAATCTTATCCGCGCTGCCTTTATTGACTACTTTAGTATCCCCGGTCACAATTGCAACGTTCGCCTTTTTGGCTGCCGATTCCATGGATAACAGAATCCTGTGCAGATCTTCTATGGGAAAACCCTCTTCAATGATAAAGCCCGCACTCAGATATTTCGGGATGGCGCCGCCGACGGCCAGGTCATTTATGGTCCCGTTCACCGCCAGGTCACCGATATTCCCACCCGGGAAAAAGAGGGGATCCACCACAAAAGAATCCGTGGAAAGAGCCACACGCATTCCGTTCAGATTGAATTGCGCCTGGTCCCCCAATTCATCCAGAATTTCATTAGTGAACCGGGGCAGAAAGAGTTTCTCCAGAAGATCATGGGACATCTTTCCGCCGCTGCCGTGCCCCAGCTGAATGGTATCGTGATTCAGAATCGGCACCGGACAGCTGAGGATCCCCGGGAAATCGTCAGTCATACTTTTTCCTGAAATCGCTGGTATCGATAATAAGCTGCACAGGCGCCTTCATTGGAGACCATGGTAGCGCCCAGCGGGGTTTCCGGTGTACACCGGGTACCGAAGGCCTCGCACTCGTTCGGCCGCATCAGGCCCTGCAGCACCAATCCGCTGACACAGCTGGTGGATTCCTCGGTATCGATTTCCTGCACGGCAAATTTCCGGCCCGCATCAAATTCCCTGTATGCCGGGCACAGCGTGTATCCGCTTTCGGGGAGCGTTCCGATGCCACGCCATTTCCTGTCGGAAAGTTGAAACACCTGTCGAATCACCTGCTGGCTCTTCTGATTGCCTTTCCGCCGGACAGACCGGGCGTACTCGTTTCGCACACCGTATTCATCATTCTCGAGCATTTCCACCGCCGTCAGGATTCCCTGCAGAATATCCACCGGTTCAAACCCGGTGACCACAATGGGCACCTGATACTCCTCCGCAATCGGCTCGTATTCCCAGTATCCCATGACGGTATTCACATGGCCCGCCGAAAGATAAGCCTGCACCCGGTTCTCGGGTGATTTCAGCAAAGCCCTGACGGCGCCGGGGACGGTCACATGGGAAACCAGGAGAGAGAAGTTCGACAGTCCCTCCCGCTTCGCCTGATACACAGCCATGGCATTGGCCGGAGCAGTCGTTTCAAACCCCACCGCAAAGAACACCACTTCCCGATCCGGATCGGCCCGGGCGATTTTGAGCGCTTCCAGCGGGGAGTAAACCACCCGCACATCTCCGCCCTCCGATTTCACCATCAACAGGTCTTTGTCAGAACCGGGAACCCGCAGCATATCCCCAAACGAACAGAAAATGACCTCCGGGCGGCCGGCAATTGCTATGGCCTGATCGATCATTTCCAGCGGGGTCACACAGACCGGACAGCCCGGACCGTGCACCAGCTGTATCTTCTCCGGAATCACCTGGTCGATTCCATGTTTGATAATACTGTGCGTCTGCCCG
>DATFLS010000468.1:0-5714 GCA_035267465.1 bacterium | reverse complement strand
ATGATGCAGAAATGCGTTGGCTTTTGCAGCCAGGGCAAGATAGATAGAGGCGCGCGGCGATCCTCCGTATTGAATGAGCGGTTCCAATTCCGTAATCCCGTACTCCCCGGGTTGCCTGGAGGCAAACACCAGGTCAATAATATAATCCTCGATTTTTTCATCCATGTAGACGTCATCCACGACCTGCCGTGCTTTGAGAATGCTCTCCGGTGTCACCACCGATGATACCTGGACCTGGCCGTCCACATGGGCGGCCCTCCGGAGAATTTCTTTCTCTTCCACCTTCGAGGGATAGTCAACGGTGACCTTGAGCATAAAGCGATCCACCTGCGCTTCAGGTAACGGATAGGTGCCTTCCTGTTCGATGGGATTTTGCGTAGCCAGCACCATAAAAGGATCGTCCAGCGGGAAAGTCTGTTCTCCGATAGTGACCTGTCTTTCCTGCATGGCTTCCAGTAAAGCGCTTTGAACTTTGGCGGGTGACCGGTTGATTTCATCCGCCAGTATGATGTTCGCGAAGATCGGTCCTTTTTTGGTGGTGAATTTTCCGTCTTTCTGGTTATAGATTAAGGTTCCCAGCAAATCGGCAGGCAGTAGATCGGGGGTGAACTGAATTCGCTGAAATTTGGTGTGAATAGCCCGGGAGAGCGTATTTACAGTCAGGGTTTTGGCAAGCCCGGGTACTCCCTCCAGTAAGATATGTCCGTTTGTCAGCAGCGCGATAAGCAACCGATCGATCATGTACCGCTGACCGACAATCACCTTGGAAATTTCCGAATGAAGGGCATCGATAAATTCGCTTTCTTCCCGAATCCGTTCATTCAGTTCCGCAACTCCGTTGGTCATAATCCCACCTTTCGCTGACTACTCTGTAGAATTCAGGAACTCTAAATCGGTGATATCGCTGACATCTTCACCGAGATATTTCACTTCGAACCGCACGGCGGTCACCAGATCATCGGTGGGATAGACATCCAGGAATCGCTGATATGCCTGCTTGGCTTTCTTATAATCATGGATAACGTTCGCGTAAGTATATCCGATCATAAACTGCGCCTTTGGTCCCCAGGGAGTCGATCCGTACTCGTCCACGATCTTCTGGTAATAATCGATTGCATCGCTGTGTTTCTCGCGATTGCCCGCATTCTCAGCCAGTGCGAACAATGTCTTCGCCCGGAGTGAATCTGTCAGACCTTCCCGGGTCAGAATCATTTCATAGGTCCGGGAGGCAGCTTCCAGATCTCCCGCATTCGACAGCTCTTTGGCTCTGGATGTCAGTTGTTGAACGGTCGGATCCTGGGAACATGCAAAAGCAATCCCCAGAATGCTCAAACCCAGCATCACACGTTTGAACATAGTGACTCCTCAAATATGACAGTAGTACTCAGCGAATAAACCTTCAATATAGCAAGCATTCAACTATGGATCAATCAAGAATTATCCCGCAGTTTACTCTGTATTTAAATACATTTAATGCATAAGAATCTAGGGGAGTTCCTCTATTTCCTCAACTTCGGCATCCTCACCGTTTACCGTGTGTACCGGTTCCCGTTCGATGACGTCAAAATGGAACGAGTCGTCCCGACAGTCAATACGGACAGTATCACCCGGCATAATGTGATCCTGTAATACCTTGGTAGCCAACGTATCGATAACCTCTTTCTGAAGGACACGTTTGATGGGCCGGGCGCCAAACGCAGGATCGTAGCCCAGTTCGGCTATCTGCTGAACGGCAGCCTCCGACAGGTCCGCGGTGATGTGCATATTGCTGATACGATTCTTCAGCCGGTGAAATTGCATCTGTACGATTTTTTTGATATCCTCGATGGTCAGCGGTTCGAACACTACGATATCATCGATCCGGTTCAAAAATTCCGGCCGGACATTCTGCCTCAATTGTCGCAACACTTCTTCACGCATTTCCTCATAAATGATTTCCCGGTTTTCGTGAGTCATCTCTTCCATCTTGCGCATAATAAACTGGGATCCGAGATTGGATGTCATAATGATAATGGTGTTTCGGAAGTTTACCGTCTTGCCTTTATTGTCCGTCAGACGGCCATCGTCCAGTACCTGCAACAGGATATTAAACACATCCGGATGGGCTTTCTCGATTTCATCCAGCAACACCACGGAATACGGATGTCGTCTCACTGCTTCGGTTAACTGGCCGCCTTCATCATAGCCGACATATCCGGGAGGCGCGCCGACTAACCGGGCAACCGAATGCTTCTCCATATATTCGGACATGTCCAATCGCACCATGGCATTCTCATCATCGAACAAGAATTCTGCCAGAGATTTTGCCAGCTCCGTTTTCCCGACGCCGGTGGATCCGATAAAGATGAAGGTGCCAATCGGACGATGCTCATCCTGCAGTCCGGCCCGGGCTCGCCGGATGGCATTCGAAACCGCCTGGATAGCATCATCCTGGCCGATGATCCGATGGTGCAGCCGATCTTCCATTTTGAGCAGTTTCTCCCGCTCGCCCTCCATCATTCGCTGTATTGGAATACCGGTCCATTTGGAGACGATTTCCGCGATGTCTTCGGAGGTGACTTCTTCTTTCAACAATGACCCCCCGCTCTCGTGCAAGGCTTCAATTTCGGCATTCTTCTTTTTCAGGGTCTCTTCCAGCCCTACCAGTTTTCCGTGTTTCAACTCGGCGGCTTTTTCCCAGTTACCTTCTCTGGTCGCCCGCTCTGCTGCGGTTTTTGTTTCGTCAATGACTTTTTTCAACCGCTGTATATCCTGAATAATTTCCTTTTCGTGCTTCCATTTCGCTTCCATCTCTGCGAATACTTCACGTTGTTCGGCGATTTCTTTCTGAACTTCCTTGAATCGCTTTTTTGCTCCTGCCGAATCCTCTTTTTGCAATGCTCGGGATTCCACTTCTAGTTGTCGGATATGCCGTTCGACCTCGTCTAATTCCGCAGGCAGACTGTCGATTTCCGTGCGTAGTTTACTCCCCGCTTCGTCAATGAGATCAATGGCTTTGTCGGGGAGGAATCGTTCCGTGAGGTACCTGTGAGAGAGTTCCGCTGCGGCGATAATCGCTTCATCCAGTATCCGAACTCCGTGATGGACTTCATACTTTTCTTTCAATCCTCTGAGAATCGAAATCGTGTCTTCGACCGACGGTTCTTCAATCATGATGGGCTGAAATCTTCGTTCTAGCGCCGCATCCTTTTCGATGTGTTTCCGATATTCATCAATGGTCGTGGCTCCAATTGCGCGAAGTTCTCCCCGTGCCAACTGCGGCTTTAACAGGTTCGACGCATCAACGGCGCCTTCCGCTGATCCGGCGCCTACCACGGTATGCAATTCATCGATGAACAGAATAATTTCCCCGTCAGATTCACTCACTTCCCGCAAAACAGCCTTGAACCGATCTTCGAATTCACCACGAAATTTCGCCCCGGCAATCAGTGCACCCATGTCCAGTGCCACGAGCCGTTTGTTCTGCATGGTGGTGGGCACATCGCCTTCCACAATCCGCTGGGCAATCCCTTCCGCAATTGCTGTTTTACCCACTCCCGGATCTCCGATTAAGACCGGGTTGTTCTTCTTTCTCCTGGAGAGCACCTGAAGAACCCGGCGAATCTCTTCATCCCGGCCGATGATGGGATCTAATTTGCCGCGACGGGCCATGGCTGTTAGATCCTGGCCGAACCGCTTCAGGGCTTCGTACTTCTCTTCCGGAGATTGATCAGTCACCCGTTGTCCGCCCCGGATATCCTTGAGCACCTTCAATACGGTATCTTCGTCCACCCCGTGCTGTTTGAGTGTCTTCGCCGTCTTAGTGTTACCGGACCGAAGTATCCCCAGCAGTACATGCTCGTTACTGATGTATTCGTCATTCAACTGCTGGGCGGCCTTTTGAGCAGCTTCGAACACCCCGTTCAAATCCCGTGAGAGGGTGGTCTGGCCAATCCCGCCGCCTGTCTGTTTCGGGAGCGCCTCCAGTTCGGATTGGATCTGTTGTTCCAGACTGGTTAAATCGACTCCAATCTTCCGGAGTATAGACTGTATAACCCCTTCGGATCGCTGCAGGATATGCGTGAGGTAATGGGGTACCTGCACTTCAGGGTTCCCCTGCTCCTCCGCGATTTCGACCGCTCCCTTCAGCGCTTCCTGAACTTTCAATGTGAGATTATCAAATGATATCATTGTTATTGTCCTCCTTTAAAATGCATACTGCAAAGCTACGTGCATTATCCACGGCTTTTCCGCCGGCCGCAGCGGTCCGAGTTTCCACCCGAAATCCACCCGCGCCGGCCCTAAAGGAGTTGCAAATGTTATTCCAAAGCCCGAAGTATAGCGCATTGACAGGATATTGAGTGCCGAATAGTCAGACCATAACTGGCCGGCATCCAGAAAGATTTCGCCGCCAAATTTCCAGTAGATAGGGAACCGCAATTCCAGGTTCGCCAGCAGTTTGACCATATCACCCTCCGGAACGCGACGTATGCTGCCATCCTCTATGACCGTTGAATATTTTAATCTGTCTGTTGCGAAGCCCCGTACGCTGGTCGGCCCTCCCAGATAAAGTTTTTCATAATCCGGAATATACCCGTGAATCCCGTCATAGAAATGAAGGCTGCCGACCTTTATCCGACCGGCAAGCGTTGCCTGGCCAAAGATGTTCCAGTAGTTACTCAACGTTGTCTCAATCCGGTAGAAATCAGACGTCCCGCCGAAGATATCGATAAAGAATTCGGGCTCCACCTCGATAAAATATCCCTGCTTCGGATAGAGAAAATTATCCCGTTGATCCCGCCGGAAAAGAAATCCGATACTCCGCTCCTGACCCCGGGTTGGCTGACGGGTACGCAGGGTATCCCCGGAAAGAGTTTTCGGAATAATGGTTTCCTGGAAGCGAAGAATTGACCGAATAATTAATCTTCTTCGTTGGGAGTGCAGGAAGGTGATGTCAGAACCCCATTGATATATAGACCGCTGGATCCTGGGGTGAATGTTGTAATCATAAAAGACCCGGAGGGTGGTAGGGATTCGGAATTTCCACAACCACGGCTCGGTATACCGTACTTCGCCATTGGGTAAAAATGTCAGGTCATTCACATTCATCCGGCCGGCAGCTGAAAACCCCAATTGTCTCGCTCGTTCCATCAGATTCCGGTGAAACCACTCGGCGGAGACTTCCAATGCAGTATATGGTTCAGAGCCCGGCGTACTCTCATATTGTCGTGCGCCCAGATCAAACCGGATGGTTCGGAAATCCATATTTCTGACCGAAACAAGCAGATCGACCTGCTGTGAATCAGGCGAACTCGGAACCGGGTTAATTGTGACATCCGCAAACAGTCCGGTCTCAAAAATTCGTCGCTGGCTTTCCCGGATTGCTTCTTCACTATACCGGTCACCGGGGTTGAGAGTGACTTCCCGCCGCACCACCTGCTCCTTGACTTGCTGCAATCCCTGAATCTTCACGGAGTCGATGGACACGGTCTGATTCTCTTTGATACTGACGATTGCATCGATTGCTGTTCCGTGGATGTTCAGTTGCGATTGAATATTTCGGAACGGTTTTCCGGCATTCTCGTACACGGTTTCAATCTCGTCAATGGCATTCCGGAATGCGTATGGATTGAATGGTCGATTGACTCTCAGCTCCTGAAAATAATTTAAGAGTTCTTCATCGGTTAAAAGGTAATTCCCATTGAACTGGAGACGATTCAGTATATATTGTTCCC
>DATFLS010000467.1:0-4862 GCA_035267465.1 bacterium | reverse complement strand
TCTGGATAGGGGACGCCATTTGACAGAATGCAATGACAGCTGGCAGCAAGATCAGTGCAATCAGCGCTGACCACCGTGATCGATTCACGCCAGTGCCGATAAGCCGGATCGACAAAACTTTCGTTCATCAACGCTCTGTCCATGAGGGCCAGTGCCTGTAAATCACAGGCTTTCACCCCCATTACCACCTGCTTCACAGACGGATACTCTGTCGGGAGCACCTTCTCACGGAATCGGTAATAAAGCATTTTAATCGGATCAACTGTTCGATAACCATCTATGGTAACGTCCGTATTTTCGTCAGTCTCCGCCAGAGACGCGTAAAAATATTCGCCATCCCCGGATTCCGAGGATTTGACAGGGACCCAGACGCTGTAAAAGTCCCCCGGTTCACCGGCAGCAAGTTTATGGAGAAAGACAAACAGGTCTTCAGATTTTACTATCATTGTCAGCTCCGGACTTTATTCATTGATATATATGGGATTGGATACCTGACGGCCGGATACTCGGCGAGATCCGGCATCCCCATTTTTGCAATAACCCAGCCCAGCGGGTTGACCGCTCCAACCCACATGAACGCACTCCAACTCTCCCGGGATAAGTTGGAAAATACCCGGTTGACAATTTTGAAAAAGATGAACGTACATTCCAGGAAAGGGAGGCAATATGAAAGTAATGCAGGATTCTGCTCTTTTCAAAGTTACCATAGTAGACAGGGTATCCGCGTTATACAGTAGTCAGTCATCATTCGCACTGGAGAAATACAAACATCAATGCGTTGATTCTGAATTCATTTGTGTATACCATGCACCGGTCATCCGAATCTTTTCCACTCCAGCACCCTCATCGAGAATCGAATCAGCATCAAAAGGAAGCGCTCACCCTGTGATCAACAGGTGAAATTCTTTCCAGACACTTAAATCAAAAAGAATGCCAGATATATCGTCCTCTGAATCCTCCGGGAAAGATTGATATTACGGGACTTTGGGGATACAGGGAGTTGCTGTCTCGATCGCGCGAATGTCTGAATTTCTAATATTGAGAAATAATTGTTTAATAATTCAACAACTTACTCGTGTCGAATACCTAATACCGGGGGTCGGAACAGGTATGTATAGCAGGGAGCTGAAGTCACAGGCTGGCATGAAACCTCTTATTTTCTACCAGGTTTTGAAAAATGTTCCCGAGGGCTTCCACAGAAAATTTTAGATTTCTTCCCCATATTGGAAACATTACTTTATGGCAAATATGATAGAGAATCCGGATGATCACCAGCCGGAAATAAGGACAATGAGAAACCGCCTTACAATAATGTTTTATTCGATCCTCACCGTTTATAGAATACGATATTTGCCTCTGCTTTTTGCCGCTGGCTGTTGGTTATGATTTCCTGCCGCGAGCGATAACACTTTCTGACACCTAATAGATAAAGATGAAACTCACTCCACAGACCAGAGAATCCGCGAGATGACACGGATATTGCATAATCCGGGTCCGCATGAGAGAGGGAACGGTCGTACACAGTGTCTGCATTGCCATGGAACATTTCAACCAATTCGGAGATTATCGACAAGAGATACATAATAAGGTGGTAGAGAATGTCAAAAAATATTTTCATTGCGGCGACAGAACCCAACAGTGGTAAAAGTGCTATTTCCATAGGATTACTTGAGGCGTTCGAACGCATCGTTCCGGATGTGGGATATATTAAACCCATCGGGCAGCGATTCCTGAACAGCAACAAGTTCGACGAAGACGCCTCTCTGATTAAGGAATATCTCAATCAGGATTCCGACCTGGAACTGATGAACCCGGTCTCGATGAAAGACATCCAGCATGATAAGGATAAGTCCATTGAGCAGATCATGCACGCCTACAACAAAATTGCTGAGAATAAAAACGTGGTGGTCATCGAGGGTACGGATTACACCAGCGCCACTTCTGCTCTCGAGTTCGATATCAATGCGGATATCGCAAAGAATTTAGGCGCACCTGTCCTTCTGGTAGCCAACGGCGCCGGGAAGTCGGTGGATGATATCATTTCCAATGTGACTGAATGCCGGGATTCGTTTCAGGAAACCGGTTGTGATTTTCTCGGGGTGATTGTGAATAAATTGGATACAGAGGATTACAGCGAAACGTTTGAACAAATTCGAGATGCGCTGGTGCAAGAGCAGACCATCTTATTCGGAATTCTCCCGTATTCGATAACTCTCGCCAGACCGCGATTACAGGACGTGGCCGAAGAACTGGAAGCCCAGGTCATTTATCGTGGTGATGATTTGTCGAAGATTGTTATCGAGCCCCGGGTATTCGCCATGACACTGGAAAACGGGCTTCGGTATATCAACGATAAAGACGGCTACCTGGTTATCACTCCCGGCGACAGAGATGATGTCATCACGGCGATCATGGCAGCGCAAATGTCCGGGACGTATCCGAAGCTGTCCGGTATCATTCTCACTGGCGGTCTGGTACCAGGGGAGTTCGTAAAAAAACTGATTGGCGGCCTGGGTGATGCCCAGCTGTCCATCCTGTCAGTGGAAGGTGACACTTACATCACTGCTCTGAAAGTGAATGCAGTCGCCGGAACTATTAAACGGACCGACAGAGAAAAAATTGAGCTGGCAGTTCATATTGTGGATAAACATGTCGATACCAAGCGGATCTACAATCAGGTGGGATTAAAAAAATCCAAACGAAGAACACCCAAGATGTTCATTTACGAGTTGATGGAACGGGCGCGCTCGGATAAAAAGCATATTGTGTTACCCGAAGGTACGGAGCCCAGAATATTACAGGCCACCGAGCAACTTCTCACCCGGGATATCTGCGATATCACGTTACTCGGTCAGCCGGAAGAAATCCGAGACCAGGCCCAGGCCCTCGGTATACGTATGGATCGGGCCAATATCGTGAATCCGAACAAGTACGATCACCTGGATCAGTACGCCTCTACACTCTATGAATTGCGCAAACACAAGGGCATGACCGAGGAACGGGCGCGTGATATGGTGCTGGATCCCATTTATTTCGGGACCATGATGGTGCATCTGGGTGATGCAGACGGGTTCGTGTCCGGTACAACCCATACTACCGCCGACACTATCCGCCCCGTGCTGCAAATTATCAAGACCAAACCCGATGTATCGCTTGCATCCAGTATCTTTTTCATGTGTCTGCCGGACCGGGTGCTGGTCTACGGCGATTGTGCCCTGGTGCAGGATCCCAACGCCGGGGAACTGGCTGATATTGCCATCACCAGTGCCGGAACCGCGACCTCCTTCGGCATTGATCCCTACATAGCGATGCTTTCTTATTCCACGGGCGCTTCAGGTCAGGGCCAGGTAGTAAATAAGGTGCGGGAAGCCACCCGGATTGCCCGGGAGAAAAAACCCGAACTGAAAATCGAGGGACCGCTGCAGTACGATGCTGCAATTTCACCGGAAGTGGCGAACCTGAAATTAAAAAACAGTGAAGTCGCCGGCAAAGCGAGTGTCTATATTTTTCCGGATCTGAACTCAGGCAATATCGCTTACAAGGCGGTGCAGCGTTCGGCAAACATCACAGCGATCGGGCCTGTACTGCAGGGTGTCAATAAACCGGCAAATGACCTCAGCCGGGGAGCCACCGTCGACGATATCGTCTATACCATCGCTATCACCGCCATCCAGGCGCAGTTTTCCTAGCCGGAGCATCACAAACAGGCTAAATCCCGGATGTGTGCTACTCGCTCCAGAATATGGTGGTGATTCCTGTGAGCAGGTAAAGCAGGGCGGCTGCGACTATAACCCCCCGGAATCCCAGGGACATCGAAAGCATTAATGCCAGAGGTGACGCCGCCACCGATGCGAAGCCGTTAATACCCCATGCCCAGGGAATTAACCCTTCGGAAGTCCGTTCCAGGAGCGTCAATCCTGACGGGAACATCCAGCCCATAAAAAACGCCAGCGGCAACAGGACGAAAATAGCGACGAGAAACCGGACTGTAATCCCTGTCTGAACAAAGAGATTCAGCACCGGATCTAATCCCAGCAGAAGCAAGCAAGCGAGCGCCAGTATTGCCATAGCAGCAAAACGGATACGCCCTCGTTCAGTTCCGGGAAGCGTCTGTTGCAGGGAACTCCCGATCCCGGCGAAAATGAGGATCGCCGTGAGAATTGCCGTTGCGCTGTATACCGGATCCCCGAGAAAGCTGGTGAACTTCTGGATGAGCACCATCTCAAGAAATAAAAATCCGAACCCGATACCACCAAAATGCAGCAGGGTCGGAAGTTTGTTTTTCGCTTGTCGCAGTCCTGTTCTCAACCGCACCAACGGGAGCAATATAAACAGGAAGGCAATCACGGATACTTCCAGGAGCGTAACCACCAGCACGACATATCCCAATTCCAGCCGTTGAAGCCAGTACCGTCCGTACACTTCCATAAATCGATGCACTGACTGCCACTTAAAAAAGTTATGAAAATACGGCTTATTCTCTGTGGCGGGCTCAACCTGGTACATCCACGATTCCATGAACTCATTCCGGCTGCCGGAAAGAATCTGCTGCGCCGCGTGGTGATAATAGGAATACTTCTTCCCTTCGGGACCGGGAATTTCGTTTATCTGGCGGATATTTTCGCTCTGAATCCCGGGATAATATTCGGTGTCCATCAGCAGATTACGGCACGACTTCTTCAGGCTGTCCACCATACCCTGTGCCAGTGGTCGGTTGAACATTATAGTATTCACCGCAAGATAATTTCTGGTCTGAGCGAGATATTCACCGGGGGAACGCACCCCTGCCGATTCTAATGCAGCAGCAAATATTGCAAAAATTTTGATGTTATCCCGGGGAGGCGTCTGCAATCCTCTGGTTA
>DATFLS010000466.1:0-3796 GCA_035267465.1 bacterium | reverse complement strand
CAATATTGGCAAAAGCAGTGATGATCTGGTTGCCCTGTGGAATCAAGCACATCCTGACGATCCAGTGATCTGAAATTATCCAACTAACACTTCTCCTGTATCTATTGAACCAGGAGAACACGTCCCCCGGAGAAAACTATCTGGTTGTTTGAAGAGTGAGGTTACATTCTTTGCAGGAAACTGTTCAATCCATAGTATAGATGCACTCAATCCATAGTATAAATCGAAGCAATCCATACTATGATACGTCTTGTTTGTTACTTACAAATACTGAGTCATTGCTTAGAATAAAGTACTTAAGGCTGGCCGATTCTTTCGACAGGGAGAAGGATAGTATAGTATTGCCTTTCCGTACAAGATCTCCTTGCTGCTTCCGTAAAACGGACATCTCTGATGTGCGGCTGCGCCCGAAATCGGAATATGTGGCGACAACGTGGGCACCGATGTGTAAAATTATATTCCTGAGTTCTCGACTATATAATACAAGTGATCCTGGGCTCTCAGTGTACAAGGACTGACAGTCCTGTGATGGCGATGAAGCTGCACCCGAATCGTTTGGGACTCGTACACCATGCTATACACAAATTGAAATCCATCTCATCAATGATCAACGCACTGGGTGTCGGTCGGGGCAGACCGAAGGCCTGATGGAAACTGAACACAACCCTGGGACTGCGATGCACGTCGATTCCGGGTCCGCGGCTCAGAGGTATACCAATATCAAGACGAAGACCCTCATGCTGGCATTGCGGACTTGACTGCATCAGACATCCCGCTCGGCCATGCCGGTCCACAAAACACGTTTACTCTTTGCATCCTAAATGTTACTTTACCAGTAACAATTACATGTCAGTGTAACTCAACCATCGGAGTAAATTATGACTCTTTCCCGACGAGAATTTATCAGACTTGCCGCTGCCTCGGCTGCGGCGTGGTCGCTGGGTGGTATGCCTGCCATGGCTGAACCGAGAAACGGGATCCCATACAGAACGCTGGGCAAAACCGGGCTGGAAATTTCCATTCTTACTGTGGGGGGATCCGCAATCGGGGTGGACCGGCTCTCCGAACAGGAGTCCATCCGGATGATGCGGACCGCCATCGACGAGGGCGTGAACTTCTTTGATAACGCCTGGCACTATCACGGCGGAGGCAGTGAGGAGCGGATGGGGAAGGCCCTGCAGGACGGCTATCGCGAGAAGGTGATCCTCATGACCAAGCATCACGGCCGAACTCCGGAACATGCCCGCAATCATCTGGAAGACAGTTTGCGGCGGCTGCAGACGGACGTGATTGACGTGTGGCAGTTCCACGAACTGGACGAGAAGTGGGAAGTGGATTCTATCTATGAGTCCGGAGTGCTGGATTTCGCCCTGCAGGCCAGGGAAGAAGGAAAGATCAAACACATCGGATTCACCGGCCATTACCGGCCCGCTATCCACCTGGATATGATCCACAGGGGATTCGAATGGGAGACAGTACAAATGCCCATCAATGTGCTGGATCAGCACTACCTGAGCTTCTCGAAAAACGTGCTGCCGGAAGCGGTGGATCGGAACATGGGTGTGATCGCCATGAAAACCCTGGGCGGCGGCAGACTTTACGAGGAGGGCATCGTCACCCCGGAAGAGGCGCTCCGGTTCGCCTGGACCCTGCCGGTCACCACGGTCTGCTCGGGCATGCAGTCCATGGAGATGCTGACGGACAACATCGAGTCGGCCAGAAACTTCCAACCGATGACTGAACAAGAGATCGAGGATCTGCTGAAACGAACCATCCGGTATGCCTACGGCGGCCGGTACGAATGGTATAAATCCTACACCCCCGATCCGGACCGTGAGTTCGGTTAGAGACTGACGCCTGATCTTGCGTTCTTAGTACCGTAAATATTTTTGTTTCTTCGCGAGGATGGGGACGTGTATTGCACTCTCTGATGGGAATAGTTGATAGAGCTTCCGGATGAATTTCATTCCGGAACCAGTGAGGGTGCGAATTGTTCGGATTACCTCCTTTGTGAATCTCCGGATGTGTGGTATTGATCATTACAGGCGCCACTCATCGCTGAGCGCAACGGATTTTGGTGTCATGTTCTGAGCGCACTGGCTGAATTTCCCCACCCCGCTATCGCATACATTATAGCTGTGCAAACCGCATACTCATTCGTTCTGGTTCATCGGGCCGCCAGTCCACAGATACCCGGCCGATCATCTGCCGGAACCGGCAGCATTCCTCCGTATTCCTGATATATAGTTGGAGTTGTGAAAACAAATTCGATATACCGCCGGAGTGTTCACGGGAGCGAATACCTCTGTGAAAACCATTGATTTTCCCTGGAAAATTTCCGAACATCCGGATGTTTATTCCGTGAAACATCAGACTGACCTTGCAAATCTGTGCGAGTATCAGTAGTATAGGAACATTTAGTGCACATTATAAATCTCCCGGAGAATAAGACCGAGTCGAGCCGATGCCGAGATGGCAGCCTTGAATCTGATGGTAAGAGAATATGGATTTATAGTTAGAGGATGTGCGAGTTGTCAGGCGTTGTCAGCGTTCGGATCTGTTCTGACGGAAGATACCGTGTGTTCAAATCCATCTGTTCGCAGGTGTCTGCGCCTGTCCGGATGGTTGCGTAACGGCTGTAAATGTTATCGATGTGTGCAGAGCGAGGTAAGAAGCAACGGCGGTGGCCGCTGCTGATATTCTTTGGAGGCTTTGTATACGGTGAATTATGAGGAACGGAGGAGAATCCTATGGGAACGCTCGGCTGGATTGACTGGCTGGTGATCGGGGGGTACTTTGCGATACTGGTGGGATTGGCGTGGTGGGTGATTAATCAGAAGCAGGACACATCGACGGATTACTTTTTGGCAGGACGGCACCTGGGCTGGTTTGTGGTGGGCGCATCCATTTTCGCGTCGAACATCGGGTCGGAACACATCGTGGGGCTGGCGGGATCGGGAGCGACCGACGGGGTTGCAATGGCGCACTACGAGTTACACGCCTGGGCCTTGTTGGTATTGGGCTGGGTGATGGTACCGTTCTACGTACGATCCCGGGTGTTCACAATGCCGGAGTTTCTGGAAAAGCGTTTTTCACCCCTGGCGCGCACGATCCTGTCGCTGATATCTCTGGTGGCGTATGTATTAACCAAAATCGCGGTGGGGATCTTTGCCGGCGGGATTGTCTTTAGCGTCTTGCTGCCGGAGCTGCGCTTTCTGGGTTTGAACAGCTTCTGGATCGGATCGATTCTGGTGATCGTTATTACCGGAATTTACACCATTCTCGGCGGCCTGCGTGCAGTGGCATACACCGAAGCATTGCAGACAGTCGTACTGGTGGTGGGGTCGATTCTGGTCTTGATTTTCGGTTTGCAGGCCATCGGGGGCTGGAGCGAACTACGGGCTATAGTCGGACCCGACATGTTTGATCTCTGGAAGCCGATTGTGCCGGCCGGATTTGAAAGCACCTGGGCGCCGGTTATGGAGTCCGGCCGTATGGCGTGGTATTTCAACGCCAATTATCCGTGGCCGGGCATGCTGTTCGCCGCGCCCATCGTCGGCCTGTGGTACTGGTGCACGGATCAGTACATTGTCCAGCGGGCGCTGGGAGCCCCCAATGAGCAGATGGCACGCCGGGGCTCCATCGCCGCCTCGTTTCTGAAACTGCTGCCGGTGTTCATTTTCATTATCCCCGGGATTATTGCCTTTGCGCTGGCTGAAAGCGGACAGATTCCGGCGATGCAGCAGACGATGATCGGGCCCGGCGGCGAAGTGCTGCGGGAGGAATCACAGGCAGC
>DATFLS010000465.1:0-4131 GCA_035267465.1 bacterium | reverse complement strand
CATCACCGAGAAATCGGGAGCAACCAGTTGATTCTATGTTTCTTTCAGGTGTTCCGGGCCAGTCTGTGGGCGAGCATAAAAATTCTCCGGCGTCAGTTGTCCACCGGCCAGGATTCAAAACGATACGCCGCATCCCAGTACAGGTATTCGTACCGGCTGGACGTGAGAAAAACATCCAGTAACTTTTCATAGGAATAGTTTTCACAGGACTGATCAACCAGATCGTTCATTTTCTCCACCAGCGTCCTGTAGGATTCGTCATAATAGGTCGAAACCCAGTCGGCATAGAGGGTATCAATCTCGTGAAGGCTCTGATAATGCTCGTGGTGGTAATCTGCAATCACCGCGTAAGACCAGAAACATGGGAGCACAGACACCAGGGCTTCCTGGAAGGGTCTTGTGTTACTGACAGAGAAAAGGTAGCTGGTGTAAGAGATATTGGCCGGCATGGGTTCTCTGGCAAGTGCGGCCTCCATGTTAGTACCAATCCGTTTCAAAAATTTCCGGTATTGTTCGAGTTCCCCGGTCCCCTCCAGGTGGATAATTGTGAGCAGCTCCTGCAGGATCCTCACAGTCGGTGCCCTCGAAGCGATGATATTGAAATTCTTAATTGCCGATATCAGGTAGGAGCTGTCCTGTAACACATAAAATTTGAACTTTTCCATGGGAAGTGTGCCCTGAAACAGCCCGGTTATGAAGGGATGTTCGCATAATTGATCCCAGAGATGGGAAGCATCTGTTTTTAATCTTTGAGAGACACTCATAAAAAATGCCCTTTCTGATAAGCTTATATAGAGTGAAGTTTCTCCGGAACTATTATTCCATGAAGATTAGATTGAGTTTCCGCAGATAAAAAGATCAGTTCAGAAAATAAAAAAGGCAACCACAACCACAGGGAGTAATGCCAGGACAGTGGGCAAAGCCATAGTGAGAAAGTATCGTCGAAAAGAGATCTGAAAGTATTCAATCGACACGGCGACACAGGGATGTATGGGAGAAATGACGTATCCGAGAAAGATACTGAAATACATGATGGCGAACGTGAGCAGCGAAAGCACACCGAATTTCACCAGAAAGATCGGGACGATGATTGAGACAGGCACCTGTATCCGTCCGGTGATAAATCCGAGCAGAAATCCGATAAGGACACACAAAATAATCGGCGACAGCGGAAAGTGCTCCAGTTGTGACGGAATGCTGGTCTCCTGGAACACATGGAGAAACAGGAACATTCCAAAGATGATGCCCGCAAACCGAAGTGCGTGCATCTCTTTGCCGATGGAGTATAAATCCCGGAGCCGAAACGAACTCAGAAAGAAAGCGACCGCTAAACTGAGCGAGACTCCTACCAGCGTGGCAGTTTCCCGTACCGCAAAAATCCCGAGTGCATGCACAAAGAGATCCGCAGCCGGCGCCAACAGAATAATTACTATGGGTACCATCGATTCTCGGGTCACCGGTTTCTGCCAGCCTTCCGCGCCGGAGAGATGTTGAATCCAGAAGTGATATCCGATAATCACAGCCAGAACAAATCCCGGCAGCAGATATGGTATAATCCGGTAGACATCCAGTCCGGCAATTTTGGCCGAGGCAATCAGCGCTGGTGCCAGGGGATACACAAGGAGGAGGATATGCCTGAACCAGACATTGACTGCGACCTTCACAGAACCGGAAATGGAAGTTTTACTGCCTCTGGCAAGTAACGGAGCAGACAATAACGCACCTCCGGGCATTGGAAGCAACCCTAGTAACGCCGGTGAGAGGATAAAGAATGCCCGTTCCCCGATGTGCAGATGATCCACCAGCGCATCCATCTGTCCCGATTCCTCCAGAACACCTCCGATAATGGGTATGATTCCAACAACCAGTGCCAGCAGGATGATAGAAGGATCTGCAAACGTGCGAATGGCAGCATTCCAGACCTGATCGGGATCGAAAGTGAATATGCCAAGCAGGAGTGCCGCAGCAAATAATGCAAGCGCCAGATCCCGCCGCGACAGTATCATGAGCACGAGTACGGCGAGCACAAAACCAGTCCAGATCATGGGATGCCGACCACTATTACAAAGAGATGAGATTTGTGTGATGTTGTCTGCTTAGAAAACGCAACGATCGCCAAGACAGCAAAGGACCCAAAGAAATAATGAAAAATATGCTTTTGTATCCCGAAAAAAAATTGACATGTATATTCTCGATATAATCAAGGAAAGTCGGCTTTAACATTTTGCAACCTGAATCTCCCGAAGTGATCCTCCGCAGGATTCCTTTGGATCGTTGCGAGTGCTTTTATACACTTTCATCCATAAGTAATATTAACAGTTTTCAGGATATTTTCAGTTCCTTTTATAGGCAGATATTTTATGCCAGATATCCTGCAAATCGTCTGTAAAAGAATTCCGGGAATACTCAATAAGGGGAATGCCCTGTATAACGGAATGTTCGACTTCCTCGGAAAAGGGTAATTTCCCCAGTATCTGTATTCCATGTTCCGCACTGAAGGATTCGATATGATGGGTAAGCTCCTCGTTCAAGTCGTATTTATTGATTATGACTCCGGTGTGCACCCGGAAATGATGAGTGACGCCTGAGACACGTTCCAGATCATGAATGGCGGAGAGAGTCGGTTCGGTAACAATCACTGCCAGATCAATACCTGCAATGGTAGCAATGAGCGGACAGCCAATACCCGGCGGGCCGTCCACCAACAGATAATCCGCGCCCTGTTCTCCGGCGATTTGCTTTGCGGTCTGTTTGATATGTGATGTTAGTTTTCCAGAATTCTCCTGGCCTACTCCCAACCGCGCATGCACGAATGGCCCGTATCGAGTCTCCGATCGATACCACTCTCCTACCTGTTGCGGCTCCATTCGAACAGCCTCTACCGGGCATAAATGGCTGCACAGCCCGCACCCCTCGCAGCGCAGAGTGTTGACCCGGAACTCGGGTGTGATGGCTTCATAACGGCATTCCTCCCGGCAGATGCCGCATTCGATACAGATCCCAGGATCGATGACCGGCTTGTTTCCTCCGGCGAAAGGATACTGCTCCGACCGTTCCGGGTGCAGTAGCAGATGGAGGTTTGCCGCATCCACATCGCAGTCGGCAATGACCTGCTTCTTCGGGATAGCTGAGAGGGCTCCGCTCAGCACAGTTTTCCCGGTACCCCCTTTCCCGCTGATAAATGCGACTTGCCTCATGATCCCCCTTTGTGCTGAGGTGCGGTCACTGGGAGCCCTCTTCTGTCACTGCGGTACAAATTACATCGGATGGAGTCACGTAACCTCTCTGCAGGATTGTTGAATTGTCTCGTAAATAGCCCGAAACTTCTCTTCGAACTCCGGACAAACCGAGATTAAGGGGATTCCGCGAGCATACGCCGCCGCAATTTCCTGTCTGTACGGGATCCGGAGCAGGACAGGAATATCATGTTCTGCACAAAGTTCTTTGATTTCAGCGTCCCGGTTATTCGACCGGTTGATAATCACACCGGAGGGAATCCCCACCTTCTCCATGAGTTCGATGGCCAGTGTCAGATCGTGCAGGCCGAAGGGAGTCGGTTCGGTCACCAGGATGCAGTAATCCGCATCATCAACGGCTGCGATGACCGGACAGGAGGTGCCGGGCGGCGCATCCACAATGACCATCTTCTCCGGGTTGCGATGTCGTTTCACTGCCTCAATAACCGGCGGAGATAGCGCCTGACCAATATCCAGCGTGCCCTGAACAAATTCCAGTTCTACCCAGGAATCCCGGGAGCGTATTCCCCACTCAACTGTTCCAATCTTTTTCGGAACTTCCGTAATGGCACGCTCCGGACATAAACGGCTGCATGCACCACACCCATGACAGAGGCTGTCAAAGCGCAGGACTTTCCCGGCGCCATCGTCCAGTGGAGGAATAACGGCCAGCGCATTGAACTGGCAGATCTCCTGACAAATGCCGCACCAATCACAAATCGCTTCATCTATCTCCGGCATCAAAAGCCCGGCATCTTCACTCCCGGCGATCTGCGGATCAAGAAATATACGGGCATCGGGTTCTTCCACATCACAATCCAGAAACTGGACATTCTCCAAAGTGAGTGCAAGACTTGTAGCTACCGTGGTCTTCCCGGTGCCACCTTTCCCACTG
>DATFLS010000464.1:0-4409 GCA_035267465.1 bacterium | reverse complement strand
CTCCAGCCGGTCCCGCCATCGCCGCGGAATTCCAGCGTCTGTCTGGCGGCGCCGGCAAGATCCGGCGTGTCCTCCGGGATGATCTCATCGCCCGGATGCAGCCCCCAGAGATGCGACACGTGCCGGTGCTGGTTGTAGGGGTCCACCATTTCTTCGCCCGCCCATTCCTTCAGCTGACCGTATTGCCCGATCTGATTGGGTGCGATTTTTTCGCGTTTTTCTTCCAGTGTTCTGCGCAGGCCAGTGTCAACGTCAAGTATACGACTGGCCTTGATGGTATTGCCGAACAAGTTTCGGATAATCTGGTGGTCCATGGTCGGCCCCGCCACCAGTCCTCCCTGTTCCGGTGAATTGCTTGGCACGCTGATAAGCCAGCCGGTCTCGGGATCTTCCACCAGGAAATCCAGGAAAAACAGCGCGGCGTCCTTCATAATGGGATAGGCACGATTGGCAAGGAATTCCTGGTCACCGCTGTACACATAATGCCACCAGAAGTGCTGACACAGCCAGGCGCCGCCGGTGGGCCAGATCCCATGGTTGCTGTGATTAATGGGAGCCGTGCCCCGCCAGAGGTCCGTGTTATGATGCAGCACCCATCCCCGGCAGTTGTAATGTTCTCTGGCAGTGGTGCGGCCGGACTCCGCCGCCTCCTCCAGCATATCGAACAGCGGCAGGTGACATTCGGGCAGGTTGGTGAGTTCGGCCGGCCAGTAGTTCATTTCCGCATTGATGTTGGTGGTGTACTTGCACTCCCAGGGAGGGTGAATCTCCCGGTTCCAGAGACCCTGCAGATTGGCCGGCTGGGACCCGGGCCGGGAGCTGGAGATGAGCAGATATCTGCCGTATTGAAAATACAATGCAATTAACTGAGGATCCCTGTTTGCAGCAAACTGAAGCACACGCTGATCTGTCGGCAGTTCTGTGGCACTGGTCGTTCCCAGGTCCAGCGTCACTCTGCCGAATAGTTCCTGGTAATCCCGGATATGAGCCTGCTTCAATGACTGATAGGGAAGTCCCTTGATCGATTCTATTACCCGGCTGCAGCGATGCTGTGGGTCTCCGTCGACCTGTTTGTAATCGGTGTAGTTGGTGGCAGCCGCCAGGATCAGCGTCGCCGAGTCCGCCTGTTCAACCCGGATGCCTTCATCGGTTACCCGTTTCTGTCCACCTTCATGTGTCACAAGCACTCTTGTCTCAAAATCCAGCACACACTCCATATTCCGGTCCAATTGCTCGTAGTAAAATCGATCCAGGCTTCCCTGCAGGATGAACTGATTATCTCCGACGGAAGCGGTGGATGTATTCTCATGAGGACTCTCCAAACCGGCCTGGAAATTCAGTGCGCCCTCTGTATCGGCAGTCAGGCGGACCACAATCACATCATGGGGAGCGCTGGCAAAGATCTCCCGGGTGAACCGGGTGCTGTCGACGATATACTTCACCGATGCGATCGCCCGTTCGATATCGAGTTCCCGCTCATACGTCTCCGGCTGTTCGTGCCCGGGCAAGTGCAATCGAATATCCCCCATGGGCTGATAAGGCATCTGCCGGAGAGGTACACTCATGAACTCCTCCATGGCCAGCTCTTCGGCCTCCGACTGCCTGCCATCGAACAGTAACCGGCGGATCTCTGGGAGATATTTATAGGCCCCGTTATGCGCATAATCATGCGGTTCCCCGGCCCAGAGGGTGTCCTCGTTCAATTGAATCCGCTCTTCGGCCGTTCGTCCGAATACCATGGCCCCCAGCCGGCCGTTCCCGACGGGCAGCGCCTCCACCCATCGCTCAGCAGGACCGGTATACCACAACCTCAACCGGGAACGCGCGGATTCGCCGATATTCTGAGCGTTCACTATACCCGGTATCAGACTGGCCGACAGGGTGCCAGTGGTCATCAGTTTGAGAAATTCACGTCGCTGCATTGGCAGAAATTTCCTGGGGTATGAAGTAAATTTCAATGATGTAACTTACCTAACCATGGGAAAAGAAAAAAGGGAGAGGTTGCTACAAAATACAAATTCCCAGAACCTTTCAGTTTTAGAAGGAGGTCGTGAGGCGTTAGCAAAAGCAGCGCAAAAACTTTCATCCGCTTCGCGCCCATGAGATGAACACTAAAACGATGTTGCCCTCTCATAACATGAGTATATGGTTGCAGAGAAGTTCTCCAATACTGCGACTCCCGCAGGTTTGCTATCTGGGAATTTACCTGATTAGGGCATTGTAGAGGAGAGGCTTGGTTTGATTTTATACTATCGTTCCCCAACTGAAGCAATTAAATTGAAGGAAATTTGGATATCCACTTTATCCGCATATACAAAAAACAGAAGGCAAAAAACCAACACCACTACTACTGAAGCCTGTCCGTTCCTGAAATGGGCCGGCGGCAAGACCCAGTTGCTGGATGCCATTGATGAGCGGCTGCCTGCACCTATCAAAGAATCCGGCCGGATCCATCGGTATGTGGAACCATTCGTTGGCGGAGGAGCAGTGTTCTTCCACTTGCAGCGTCGGTACGAAATAGGGGAGGCCTTCCTGTTCGATATCAACCGGGATCTCATTGTCGGGTATCAGGTACTGAAGCAAGATCATGAGGCGCTCATCGGCCAACTCAGTGAGTTAGAAACGGAATTTCTGGGAAAATCTCAGGAAGATCGGAAGACCCAATTTTATCAGATACGGGATATTTACAATACGCAGATGATCGAGTTTGATTATACCCGTTATTCCAAAGAATGGATCGACCGGGCCACCTTTCTCATCTTCCTGAATAAAACCTGCTATAACGGACTCTTCCGCCAGAATAAGAAAGGGGAATTCAACGTCCCTTACGGCCGCTATGTGAATCCCACCATCTGTGATGAGGAAAACCTCCGGGCAGGGCATCAGGCGCTGCAGCATTCCCGGGTATTTTGTGACGAATTCACCGCCGCCGGAGAGTATATCGATAACAGGACGTTCGTTTACTTCGATCCCCCGTATCGCCCGTTGAACGCAACCTCCGGGTTCACCGGATATTTCAAAGACGATTTCGATGATACGGATCAACGAGAACTGGCGCAGTTTTTCCAGGACATGGATACCAGAGGTGCAGACCTGCTTCTCAGTAATTCAGATCCACAAAATATAAACCCGGAGGACACCTTTTTTGACGATCTGTATAAGGGGTATCGCATTAAGCGAGTCCCGGCAAAACGGTTCATCAATTGCGACGGGAAGAAACGGGGTGATGTCAATGAGTTACTCATCAGGAATTACTAATCTGAATATTCGTAAAAATGGCACACAGTCTGCCCCGCTGAGATAATCTCCGAATCTTGGGTTTGGCTCCATTTTCACCATGGGGATGATCATAGCTAAAAGGGATGAACGAAGATTCTACCCCCCGACTGGATTAAGATTGCACAAGCCTTTATTATTGCAAATTAACCGGAGGGCGTGTACGGCGCGGGTTTGATTCCTGAGTACGGGAGGTTGTTCCTGCTGGTTCGATGACTGGGGACCATTCTTTGCTGAGAACTTCCAGACACTCTGTCAGGAAGAGGTGATTCGTTTCTCATTCATCAATTGAGTATGGACCCGCGCCGCTTCAGAGCATCCTGTAAACTGGTGCACTTCTTTTTTCTTTACTCCCGCCCATGAGCAAGGTGACTTCCCACGATTAAAACTACATCGGCGGATCATTTACTGCTTAAGTTTGACATGCTTCCAGGATTAGGAGCGCACCTGCACCTCAATCGTACCACTCGTACCACTTTTCTTCGCGGTCCTGGTTTCAGTTTCGTTCCCTTCTGATGTGATGACATGCCCATCACTATCCCGAACAACAATGTCTAAATGGTAGGTGCCAACCGGGGCATCTCCGGGTGCATTACTCTGATGAGTCCAGATATTGTCACTCGCCACCTTATCTCCCTGTGAACCATCGTTATTAAACCGGAACCGCATGGAAGGATCTTCCCTGAGGCTGCCGGACACACTGGCGATTTTCCTGGTGGGACCCTGTACTATCACGTAGAGAGTGATGGGATCACCGGCGGAGACTTCCCTGGGGACAGCCCTGGCGTCCTGCACAGTTAGTTCTCCTTCACAACCCAGAAATACAAAGCACAAAAGCATTCCAATGATGCTGGTCATTGTTTTTTTCATGATTATTTCTCCTTTCAAACATTGATTGTTCTCACGAGGATTCTGAAAAATTCCAGATAAATGAAATCTGGTAACAATCCACCTCGTGCCGTCGTTTTTTTTACTCACTTTCTTTTTCTGCATATACCAAAAGCAATCAATATGCCGAAAATGACTCTGGGCTGGAAATCTGCAATAGAAGACTGCTGTAAGGGTTTATTTATAGTATTCTTATGTGCTTGCAATAAAGCAGAGAAACGGGCCTGACAAAGGAGGAATTTTCA
>DATFLS010000463.1:0-2741 GCA_035267465.1 bacterium | reverse complement strand
CTCCCTCGGTCCAGTCAATACCCCGGTCATACAGTTTGAGTTTGTCTTCCGCGGCGGTGTCCTCAAACACCAGCATTTTCCTGCTCCCGATGATAGCCAACCTGTGCTCCTTGAACGGGTGCAACCAGGAGACGTGGATATGGCCGAGCCGATTATCGGGAAACTCCAGTGTGGTCAGGGTGACATCGTGGATGTTCGGTTGCAGGTACATTCCGCCCTGGCAGCTCACCTTCTCCGGCATGGTGTTGAGCAGGTGGAGCAGCACAGAAATATCGTGGGGAGCAAAACTCCAGAGGATATTCTCTTCCTGGCGCACCTTGCCCAGGTTCAGGCGATGAGAATAGATATGATAGATCCGGCCCAGCTCTCCGGCGTCAATCATTTCCTTAATCTGCACGATGGCCGGATGATATAACAACAGGTGCCCGACCATCAGAATGCGACCATGGTCCAGGGCCAGCTGGTGGAGTTCTTCCGCCTCGTCCACCCGCAGCGCCAGCGGCTTTTCCACATAGGTGTCTTTCCCGGCCAGCAGGCTTCTTCTGGCAATGGCATAATGGGTTTCCGCCGGAGTGGCGATCCCGACCGCATTGAACTCATCCCGTTCCAGCACTTCCTCCACAGAACCGAACCCTTCCGTTGCGGGATATTGTAGTCGGAATTCATCCAGTCGTTGGGCGTTGTCCTCAACGATGCCGCCGAGGACCCCCAGTTCGTGAAAATTCCTGATGAGATTTTTTCCCCAGTACCCGGCGCCGATCACGGCCAGATTGATATCACCGGGAGTTGACGCTGCCAAATTACCATCCCTTCCTGTTCGGAATTAATAAAGTACGATGCTGTATGAATCATCACCCGGAACCGACTCAGACTTCCAGTTTCACGGTTTCCTGCGGGGTTTCCAGATAGCCTGTGCCCAGTTTGATCACATTGGACGGGAGGGTCCCGCCGGATTTTCGCACGGCGTTCCGGGTATCGATGACCAGTTGAGAATATTCTACGATGGCATCATAATCGAACGTGGAGTGATCGGTGGCAATCACGGTGCAATCATAGGCAGACAGGAGGTCATCTGAGTATTCGATGGATTGCATTTCCTGGCCATCGAACTTAATCCGGGGGATATAGGGATCGTAGTACTCCACCTCGGCGCCCTTCTGGCGCAGAAGATTGATGATATCCAGCGCCGGCGATTCCCGCACGTCATTGATATCCTTTTTATACGCCGCCCCCAACAGAAGTATCCTGGCGCCATTCACGCTTTTCCGGTGCCGGTTGAGGCCTTCCATGGTGAGATGAACCACGTGGTAGGGCATTTCGGTATTGATTTCCCCGGCCAGTTCGATGAACCGGGCTTTATAATCCAGGGTCTTCATTTTCCAGGCCAGATAATGCGGGTCAATCGGGATGCAGTGTCCGCCCAGCCCGGGACCGGGGTAAAACTTCATGAAACCGAACGGCTTGGTATCCGCCGCCTCGATGACCTCCCAGATATCCACCCCCAGTTTCTCCGCCATGATGGCCATCTCATTCACCAGCCCGATGTTGATCGAGCGGAAGGTGTTTTCCAGCAACTTCACCAGTTCGGCCGCTTCCGTGGATGAGACCGGAACAATGGTATCGATGACCTCCTCATACAGTAAAGCTCCCATCCGGGTGCACTCCCGGGTAGTGCCACCCAGAACCTTGGGGGTATTCTTGGTGTGGTACGTCCGGTTGCCGGGGTCCACGCGTTCCGGGCTGAATACCAGATAGAAGTCTTCCCCGACTGTCAGCCCGCTTTCCTCCAGTTTGGGCAGCACCAGCTCTTTGGTGGTACCCGGATAGGTGGTGCTTTCCAGGGTGATAATCATCCCGGGGTGCAGGTACCTGGTTATCTCGTCCAGCGCCTTCAGAATAAATGAGACATCGGGATCTTTCAATTTATTCAACGGGGTCGGCACACATATTGACACCGCTTCTATTTCCTCGATCACACGAAAATCGGTGGTGGCAGTAAGTTTACCGGTCTCAACCAGATCTTTCAGTGTGGAGTCCGAGACATCCTGGATGTAGTTCTGTCCCGCAGTGATTTTCCGGACCTTGGTTTCGTCGATATCGATCCCCGCCACCCGGAACCCGGAAGATGCGAAATCAACGGCCAGCGGCAACCCCACATAACCCAGGCCCACGACGCCAACCGTGATATCGTGCTGCTGAATTCGTTGTTCAAGATTCATTGCACTCAATCCTGATCTTCACTTTCCTGGTTTGATAATTCCAATTGATAACGTCGTTTATAATAGTCCAAGAAATCCCCTTTTTTCAACGGCTTCCACCATGATTCATTCGCTACATACCAGTGGATGGTCTCCCGCAGCGCCTGCTTAAATCCGGCGGTTCCTCGGTGAGCCGGGGTCCAACCCAGCGCATGAATTTTTGTTGTGTCGAGTGCATACCGGCGGTCGTGGGCTTTCCGATCGGTGACAAATTGAATGGATGACTCATCCTTGTCCAGCACCGATAAGATCATCCGGGTGATCTCGATATTCTGCATCTCATTTCCGGCGGCGATGTTGTAGGCCTCCCCTTCCTGGCCGTGTTCTATCAGGAAACGGATAGCATCGCAATGATCCTCCACGTACAGCCAGTCACGGACGTTGGTCCCGTCGCCATACAACGGGAGTGATTCCTCCTGGAGCGCATTGGTCACGAACAGGGGAATCAGTTTTTCAGGATACTGGTACGGACCAAAGTTATTG
>DATFLS010000462.1:0-2804 GCA_035267465.1 bacterium | reverse complement strand
CGATGACGAAGCTCGCATCACCTACACCGCCACCCGGCACGAGTTCGACGATCTGCCGGACCATTACCTGGTGATGGATATCGGAGGCGGCAGCACGGAATTTATCTATGGGAACGGCCTGGAATCCTCCTTCGCCGTCAGTGTGAATATCGGATCCGTGCGGCTTACCGAACAATTCATCTCCGGAGATCCACCGGATCCCCCCGACCTGGAACGGATCCGAAATCAAATACGCTCCCGATTGAAAGAGGACCTGGGGAGCCTCTGCCTTTCCCCAGATCACACCACCTTGATCGGAGTTGCTGGCACCGTGACCACCCTGCTGGCAGTGGAAAAGCAGATGGAAGAGTATATCCCGGAACATATTCACCGCCAGCCGATGACTTTTGCCCAGGTGGAATGGGTATTAGCCCTGTTCGCCTCCCTGCCTTACGAGCAACGAAAGGAATTGCCGGGCCTCCAGCCCCAGCGCGCGGACGTCATTATCGCCGGGACTTTAATTCTTTTGGAAACCATGGATTACTTCGGGTTTTCCCGGCTGCTGGTCAGCGATCGGGGCGTGCGGTACGGGTTAATTTACGAATACCTGGAATCTGTGCGGAATGGCGAGGATAAATAACAATGGACGATGGACCATGGACGATGGACAACTGACGATTGACGATTGATGATTGATGAATGAAGAGTGAAGAAGTCTCCACCCCTCCCCAAAAAAACCAAATTACGGAACCTTTCCGGGTAGTCACGGACGATGGCGATTGACAATTGACCACTAACAACTGACAATTGACCACTAACAACTGACAATTGACCACTGACAATGGACGATTGACGATTGATAAAGTAAAAACTATGAAGGAATACAGGATCAAAACTCATGCCTCCAATTGATGAAAAACGAATGAAGGACCTCCGGATCGGACAGAAGGCCACCTTCACAAAGACCATCGCCGAAAGTGATGTCTACCTCTTTGCCGGTCTCACCGCGGATTTTAACCGGATCCACGTCGACGAAGAATACGCCAAAACCACGCCCTACGGCCGGCGGATCGCTCACGGTTTCCTGATCGCCGCCCTAATTCAACCCTGCACCAGCCAGCTGACCACACCGGGAGGCGTGTCCCTGAATTACAACTTCGACATGAAAGCCCCGGTGTTCATCGGTGATACCATCACTGCCAGTGCGGAGATTATCAAGAAACGGGAAGACAAGCCGGTTGTCACTTTGCGGATCCAGTGCGTGAAACAGGATGAAACGGTTTGTATCGATGGCGAAGCCGTCATCTACATGATCAGTGAAAAGAATAGCACCTGAGCGGTGATGTACAGAAAGCAGGCTATCGGGCCGACTCCAGGGCAACCGTGAACCGCTGCCGGTTGCCGTTCCGCACCACGATGACATCCGCCACCGCCCCCGGGACAAATTCCTGCAGGGCATAAGTATAGTCGTAAATATTATTGATTTCCCGGTCGCCGAATTGGACGATCACATCTCCGTCTCGCAGACCCGCACTTTCCGCCGGCCCACCCGGCAGCACGTCGGAAATACGCAATCCCCTGACATTGGCGCCATAATCCGGAATGATATGCAATGACACCCGGTAGCGCACCGTTCGCCTTACCGGCCGCTCGGAGGGTACAAACGGCAGCGGTACCCGGAGACTATCCAGGGCACGGATGACATCGGCGATATAACGGACCACGCTGGTGTATTCCGGATAGTTGAGTTTATCCCAGTCGTCCGAGGGCCGGTGATAATCCCGGTGAATACCGGTGAAAAAGAACAACACCGGGATGTCTTTCACAAGAAAGGAGAGATGGTCACTGGGCTCATAGCCTTCCCGGTTTGTATTCAGGTCCCAGTGATACGGCCGGTTCGCCGCTGTCAGGAGCGAATCCCAGAGGGGAGTGGTTCCCGTTCCCCCCACGATTAGGATGCTGTCTCTGGGACGGCCGATCATGTCCATGTTCAGCATGGCGATGGTTCGGTTAAGTGGAAAAGGGGGCTCCCGGACATACTGTTTGGACCCCAGGAGTCCTTCTTCCTCCCCGGAAAATGCGGCGAAAATGATAGTGTGCCTGAGCGGGGTGTGACTGCCGGAGAAATACCGGCCCAGTTCCAACAGGGCGGCCGTTCCGGAGGCATTATCGTCCGCGCCGTTGTGAATGGCCCGTGTTCCGGGGGCCAGCGATCCCGGCCCTCCCATTCCCAGATGATCATAATGGGCTCCGATCACAATGGCAGAATCCCGGGCTCCCGGTGCCGTTCCGGAGAGATATCCGATCACGTTCTCCCCGTTTTTATGGACATACATGAGATCCGTGTGAATCCTGGCCTCCACGTCCCGAAAGAGGATCCCGCCACCCACCTTATGCAGGTTGAGCTGGGCCTGGATTTCGGCCAGCGAATCCGCCTGCTGGATAAACAGCGATTCGAACAGGCCCCGCTTGGCAGAAACAGCAGGGATGCCGGCATCCCCGGCCTGGTCGTACTGCAATCGCACCAGCCGATCTTCTGGATAGGGCTCCGGTCCGGGGATGACAATCATGGCCACGGCCCCGTGCCGTAGGGCATTGCTGGCTTTATAGCGCAGAGACAGATAGGACCCGAATTCCCCCTGAGGGTTATCCCCTTCCGGGCCGTAACGCAGCAGCAGGACGATTTTATTTTTGACGTCCAGTCCGGCGTAGTCGTCGTATCCCAGTGAATCTGCCGTGATCCCGTAACCGGCGAAGACCAGTGGCCCGCTGGCGCCTCCGGAACTACTCATACCCAGAGGACGAAAATCTCGATCCCTGGTATC
>DATFLS010000461.1:0-5650 GCA_035267465.1 bacterium | reverse complement strand
GACCTTCACCCTTTTTGTACTCGAATTTTACCGGTTTGAGATCATTGAAGAGGCCGAATGCTTCGTCAATACTCAATGACTTAATGGCTTTCTTTTTTTCTTTGGAGGAGAAGCCAAACCCGAAATTCCCGGTCACCTGCCCATTTTGAAGCACACTTAAAGAAGGGGTGGCCCGGTTCCCTGAGTGGAGATACACCGCATTGTACGAATGGAGCCGTAAATTGTGACCGGTACTGATCGTCCCAAGTGTCTCGTAATCCCATTTGAAATTTGTACCTCCCGGGGGTTCGACCCCTATCGCCAGACCGTTAAGAATCCCGCCGTTCGGCACATGCAGATGGGCATTGGGACTATTTTCACCAATACCGACTCTTCCATTGTCAAGGATATGTACCTGGGTAGATTCTGGTTTATTGGTATGAATCCCTATACGGCCTCCATCCGCCTGGAAATACAATGTAGAGGGCTGGCCGTTATTTCGGCTCATAATCTCGTTATTATCTATGGCGACATTCGCTCCCTTTGTCGAGCCCAGAATCAAAAATCCCCCGCCTCCCGGTGCCACATCGCTGCCACTCGCAATATGCAATGTACCTTCCGGCGATTCCGTGCCAATGCCCACTTTACCGTCCGGGCGCTTAATGACCAGGGCAGCAGTGCCGCCACCGGCATTTAATTCGCCGTCATGATGTGACCCTTTAATATACCAGGCGAAGTTCCCATCGCTGCGAAAATACTGCGTATAACCCTGCACACCTATGCCATAACTGGCATTGGGGCTGTTACCCCACAGGTTGATCATCTGTCTCGTATTGCTGCCGAAATCGAGAAAAGCGTTAGTGGTTTTTATCTCCGCGTTGCCTCCGATGAGGGCGTTTCCGGATAACTTCATATTTCCGGCTATTTCCAGCTTTTCACCGGGACTCTCCGTACCAATACCCACGGCGCCCTCGGCGTTCTGGTGGATTCCCAGCTGCCAGTCAATTTTACCATCTTTGGTAGCTCCTTTCGCGCCAAAGAACGAGTACTCTCCCGTGTGCATGCGCAGCCAGTTGGCTCCTTCATTTTCCACATCATACTGATGCTGATTCGGGTCATAGGCACTATAGGCATTCCAGAGATGGCTGACCCGTCCGAATCCATCCTGGATATTTATCCTGTACGGAGCCGCAGGACCGTTCGCCTGCAATATAGAGGTATTCGATCCGGCGTTATCAATCTCCAGGGTGGCAGAAGTATTTGCATACTGACCGGGAGTGTCACCTCCGGACACATGCAGCCTTGCTTCCGGGGACTCAACCCCGATACCGACTTTTCCAGTCACCGTCAAACCGCCTGAACCTACGATACTGACCGGGCCGTTGTCCGCCGTGATAGTCCGGCCGGCTCCGGCTCCCCCCTGATGGTAGGCCTGATCCAGGGTGTTGCCCTTACCAGACCAGGCGGTATTCTGAACAGTTCCGTCCGGAAACTTGAAACCGTCACGGGTCGAGTGGATGGTGCCAGTCACCTGCAATTTCTGTGAGGGAGACGTGGTACCGACACCGAGACTCCCATCGATAGTCAGTGATCCGGTAACGGTGTCTCCGGCCCTGTCCAATTTTTCATCAGCGATCCGCTGTATTTCCTCGATGGTTGTATTCCAATCCGCAGATTTAATCAGATCTCCGGGATTCTTTGGATGCGGCTCCGGAGGAAATGGCATAATCTAACCTCCTGTTCTACTCTCTCTGGTATAATTCATATTACATGCTCACGGCTTCCGGTGTCGAATGCTCCTCATAAAATCTCATCAGCAGATCGGACAGCCGGAGCTCTCCGGATGACCGGGCCCTGAACCGGATCGGTATCCTCCCGCCATCCGGCTTCTCTGAAATCATCGCATTCAGCAGCTCAGTCAAGGATCGTTCTTCCCCTGTTACCTGCAGTGTATTGACCTCAGTATCTATAGCCTGAGACTCCTGAATTTGCGGAACCAGTCCGCAGTATTCGCCAACCCAGATTTCCAGAAGTTCAGCAGCGTTTTCCGGGGCTGCATAAATATTAAATAACCCTGATACAGGTTTATTGGTCGAGGGTTGTACTCTCTTCTTCCAACTCTGAGTTTGATCGGTCCTGGTGTAGAGAAATCCTCCCGGGTTGGACGATTCATGGTTAATGCGCCAGGTGACCTCGCCTCCGGAAACCGATAGGACCATCCAGTATTGGGCTTCTTCCAGAGCGAGCGGAGTCGGGAAGCTTAACTTGATCAGCTTCTCCTGCTCCTCCGTATGCAGTTCATTTTTGGAAATCTGGAGTTGAACGGATGAATCAGTGACCGGATTATTGGACGGTTGGTTGTTGAAATCAGGTTGGATATCCAGGCTCAGTTCGGCCTGGTCGGTGAGCAGTTCCAGTCTCAGTTCTGCAGCACTTAGTCGCACCGGGTGTTCGAACGTCAGCCGCTGAGCCAGCTGGAATGTGCCCGAGCCCAGGGCGGCAAACCGGCTGTCATCAGGCAAATTCGAAAGCAGCAGTCTCTCTGCGGCCAGCTGACCCGTCAGATGAAAGGAAGCATCAGAGAGCGGTACACCCGGATTCACCACGGAAACAGTATGTTGATTTGTCCCTGTAAAGGTATAATTTCTTTCCTCGAAAAGTTTGTTTTCCCCGGGAAGAATAGAAAATTGGGTGATATTCCCCTGGAGCCGATACCCGAATTCAACCAACTGCTCGGTCACCGGAAGGCGCTCGTTATTTCGCTTACGACGAAACAGGAATTTCCCCTCCGTTGCCGAATGTATGGTCATCGGAACAAGGAGTTGTCCCTTTGCTTCTTCCGGGTCGGATTCCTGCAGAAATGTGTTGATCTGTTCCGAGAAATCCGGAAGCGGGATCTCCTGGGCCAGACTCAATTCCCCGGGATGCTGAAAGAAGGGTTGTTGATCACCAATCTGCACAGTGATTTCGGATGGGACACTCAGCGACTCTATCCGTAGAGTCTCAATTATCACTGACTTATCCTGTGTAAAATTCCCTTTATCATTGGCGGTGCCGAATTCCAGTAAAATTTTCTGGGTGCGCTGCTCTGGAAATCGCCTGGTAAAGGTTTGCACAGAATGTCCGTTAAAGTTGAGTACTCCCGTTACTTGCGGTGAAGTTGGAAAAAAGATATTCCCACCCCATATTTTGAGCACATAGTCGATCGGTTGCCCGTTACTCCTAACTGTAAAGGAGATTTTGCGTACCAGCCGCTCTTTATGAAAATCAATGATCACCCAATCGAAGGCCTGGCTGTTCAACTTCCCGTCGTTGCTGAGAATCCTTCCGGTGTCGTCAATCGTGTACTCTTCCTCCGACGACGTGGTAATGGTTGCACCAAGAGCAGCGATTGCTGTATCAGTTACCACAGATGAGACGGCACTTATCATCACTTCCTGGTCTTCAGCTTGCTCGACCTGATAGGTAGATTCCCCCGGAGCCGGAAGGGTGAGGTGAATCGTCGTTCCGTCTTTGCCTATATTTATGGGATCTGCCAGACTCATTATCTCATCCGGTTATTGGTCAAATCGCATGAATCGTATTCATATCGAGGTTTATTCAATGTTACGATCAAGGAATCTCATATGAAGGCACCTGAGCTGTCCTGATTTATAAAAAACTCTTCATATCCAGGAGATCAAACTCCTCGGCAATAAGTAAGGCCTCCCGGAGTTCCCGTATGTTCTCCATCAGAATCCGGATGCTCGCTTCAGGTTTTCCGGTGGCAGCGATGATATCCGCTTCAGACAGAGACACAATTTCGGGAAAAGGTTTCTCCAGAAAGGGATCGGGAAAGGGGTGCGACCTGTCAGCAATTTCCCGGATGAGCTCATTCGCAATCCGCCGGATGTCTCTGGCCTTCGCAATTAGCTGATCGATCTCGGGAATCCTGTTTTTTGCTGGTTCCGGATCGGTGAACATCAGATCCTGCACGGTGAATATTCCGAGTTCTGACAGGTGATCAGCAATCACCGGTCCGATCCCCCTGATGATGGTTACTGATTTCTGCAGAATTGGGGAAAAAATGCTGCGCGTCCTCACGGCTCTGGGGCCGGAAAATGCGGTATCAATCAAGTCCATAGTGCCGTAACTGAACTCGGTATTCGTCACCTGTACCTGTGTCTGAAACGAGTATTCAATCCGTTCTCTAATCGGTCCTCCGTTGGTGAAAATTTTCTCGCTTCGAACGGGGTAAAAATTGGAGTTCCGCGAGATCACCTTGAGATGATCCATCACGAGATCAGCCCCCGAGTCCCGCTCAATCTCTGCCTCGTGAATCAGAATGGCTGCCAGGGCTTTCAGCGTAATTTCTTCAACCTCTTCCGGAGTATCCGCCCACACGTCCAGATGAGAGGAGGAATGCAGGCGCAGCTCGTCCGTATCCCTGGGCGTATTGTTCATTTCTGTCTCTTGTTCAACGGAAAAATTCCCGGCAGTGAATACCACGGCCGGCAGGAGATCCGGCTCCTCTACCGGTCCCGCCAGGATCTGATCCGCGGGAATCACTCCCTCCGGAATGACCTTTCTCAGAACCGCCACCACCTGATTTTGAAATGAAGAAATCGCCATCACTAACTTGATATCTCTCCTGTCAAAGAGGTCTTATTGATTTCACCGGAGTCCTGGTACTAAAAAGTGACCTCCCAGTTCAGGGTGAGTGTATCCCCTATGTGTTTATCGATCTGGGAAAAGGTCACACCGTTGTACAGGATATCCGGCTGTCCTGTTGAGTTGGACGCAAAGAGAATACCCGCTTCCCGCAACAAGCCCGCGGCCTGCTCTTCACCGAACGATGCGGAAAAGGTCAACCGCACTCTGTTGGTTGTCTCGTCAACAGATATTTCCGGGGCGTCGATACCGGTCTGGTCGATGAATGTACGCCTATCGATAGTATCCGTCGGCCGAAAATCCTCTCCTTTTTCACCAACCCCGACCCGGATGTCCCGATCTTCAATCAATTTTGCGAACAATCCGGCTAACACCTCGCGTCCACTGTTCAAGATTAAGTTCCCTGCACGCCGACGGGCCACGATATCTCCCATGGGATCGTACTGGATGATATCGACTGCGCCCTCTATTTCATGACTTTCTCCATTCATACCTATTACTCCGTCTCACCATGGTTGCAGCTAATTGAACACCGACTGATTGAAGTAGGTGCGGCCCAGCAGGCCGCCGATTGTGAAGGAATCCTCCTGTTCATGAACCTCCTGCGCCGGTGACGTGGCTTGATGCGTCGATGTCAACCGATCTCTGATAGTGTCATGTTGCTCCCGGAAAAGTGTCTGCGGTTCAAACAAGAACTCCACTCCGGCCGCCTTCACCGAATTCACCGTATCAATAAATAATTGCTTCTCCCGGTTACTGATTACGAAACTGATATTCCGGGGCATCCGGACGGCAAACGCGGCCCGGGCACGCTCTTTCCACTGGAATAAGATTTCCAGGGGGAATAAGGTCGGCTTCTCTACCAGTTTTTTCATCAGGCTCTCAACGCCTTCCGCCGGGACAAACTCATCTGTTAAATTGGTATATTCCCAGAGATTATTCCCGGGGATCAGAAAGGGATGCAGGGCCAGTGCATCGAAGTAATGATAGACCGCCTCATCAAACGCGCTGTAATCGAAGC
>DATFLS010000460.1:0-4727 GCA_035267465.1 bacterium | reverse complement strand
CGATCCAGCAGCATTTTCTGTACAGCGGGCACACCCCCGGCGTTATATAAATCTTCCATCACATACTGACCACTGGGTTTGAGGTCGCCCACGTAGGGTGTACGGTCGCTGATTTCCTGGAAGCCATCCAGGCTCAGCGGCACATTCGCCGATCGCGCCATGGCAAGCAGATGCAGCACCGCATTGGTGGATCCGCCCAGCGCCATGACAATGGTGATCGCATTCTCGAAGGCTTTCCGGGTCATGATATCCAGTGGCTTAATATCTTCTTTCAGCAGATGGAGAATCGCCTCGCCCGCTTCCCGGCATTCTCTGATTTTATCTTCATGGGTGGCCGGAATGGAGGAGCTGAAGGGGAGGCTCATCCCCAGCGTTTCGATGGCAGAAGCCATGGTGTTGGCCGTGTACATGCCGCCACAGGCCCCGGCACCGGGACAGGCATGCCGCAGCACCTCGTTCAATTCTTCTCTGGAAATCCGATCTTTCAGATATTCCCCATAGGATTCGAAAGCCGAAACGATATCAAGCTTGCGATTCTGCAGCCAGCCCGGCCGGATGGTCCCGCCATAGATCATAATACCCGGGCGGTTCAACCGAGCCATAGCCATGATGCAGCCGGGCATGTTCTTATCACAGCCGGGGATGGCAATATTGGCGTCATACCACTGCGCCCGCATCACCGTCTCAATGGAATCCGCAATGATATCTCTGGACGGCAGTGAGTATTTCATCCCCTCCGTGCCCATGGCGATGCCATCGCTGACACCGATTGTGTGAAAGGTAAGTCCGACCAGACCGGCTGTGTTCACGCCCGCCTTCACCTCCCGGGCCAGATCGTTCAGATGCATGTTACAGGGATTGCCGTCCCATCCCATACTGGTAATGCCCACCTGGGCTTTCTGCATGTCCTCATCCGAAAGGCCCACCCCGTATAACATGGCCTGCGAGCCAACCTGCGATTCCACCTCGGTAAGCCGTGCACTGTATTTGTTCAACTTCTCAGCCATACATTACTCCAATGATCTTAGGGATTGTCGTCCTTCTCGAATTTTTCACATTGCATAAAGCGAGAAAAAAGTAGGGAATTATGCGATGGTATTCAACGGAAGATGCATCCGTCGCAGAAAAAATGGAACCAGTACAACTGGTCGTGCTGTTTGTGAAAAATCGGACCGATGTCCGGCAGAAACCGGCACCTCTCTGCGATCATACAATGACTTGTTGAAGCGCCGACCCTAAGTAAATTCTTTCATCCCAACCTGACAAGTACAATAAATTGACATAGCGGCCCGCTAGATTGTACTGTAACCATATAAAAAAATTGATATCTCCGAGTACCGGACGTAAATTTTTTACAACAAGTTATGCGAAAAAACGATAGTGAGGTTTGCTCTCGTCAGTATACAACTCCGGAACCGACACGAATGCATATTCCATTCCGCATCAAAAAGACGCAGCCAGGCTTTTGGTTGTTTCCTGCTTGATGAGGGGTCATAATCATGGGAGGGAAGAGATGAAAAAGTACTTGAATAAATTTTCCTGGATGAAGAAATATTCGGGATTACTCATTGTGGCTGGCATTCTGCTGGTCGCGCTGGTAGCCTTTCTCATCCTGCTGTCGACCACCTCGTTTGGTAAAGCGGTTGCGCCGCCGGGTGCGGTTTCCCTGCAGAATTCTGAAACCACGCTGATCAGTCGCCTGGAGATTTATTCTCTGGAAACCCGGAATCGAACCGTCGTCTACGAAGCGCGAGACCATTTTGAAGCGCCGAACTGGTCCGGAGACGGCGAGTATCTGTTATTTAACAGTAACGGCCGGTTGTACACCATCCCCGTGGTAGGCGGGAACCCCACCCTGCTGAACACCGGATTTGCCACCAACTGCAATAACGACCACGGTTTCTCTCCCGCTGGAAAACTGCTTGCTGTCAGCCATTCGCCGGAGGACATCGGCTCCCGCATATATGTGCTCCCCAGTGATGGAGGTACGCCCGACCTGATAGTGGAATACGCACCCTCTTACTGGCACGGGTGGTCGCCGGATGGAGAAACCCTTGCCTATGTCGGACGAAGAGACGGCGAGTACGATATATATACCATCCCGGTCGAAGGCGGGCGGGAACAGCGACTGACCACGGCGGCGGGTCTGGATGACGGCCCGGATTATTCTCCCGACGGCAAGTATATTTATTTCAATTCGGTGCGTACGGGTACCATGCGGATCTGGCGGATGGCCCCGGATGGATCCGCGCAGGAGCAGCTGACATTCGATGAGGAATACGCAGACTGGTTCCCGCATCCCTCTCCCGATGGCAAGTGGGTAGTGTTTCTCTCCTATGATGCCTCCGTGGAAGGTCATCCGGCGAATAAGGACGTCGTCCTGCGGCTGATGCCTATGGATGGCGGGGAAGCGGAAGTCATGGTGAATTTGTTCGGCGGACAGGGCACTATTAATGTCCCATCCTGGTCGCCGGACGGTAAACGGTTCGCATTTGTGAGTTACGAACTCGTGCCTGGTGAGTAATACAGTTTCAGAATCGCCCCCTGTCTGAAATCATGTTGGCAGCCGGCGCTGTCTCCTCTCCGTAAGAAACGGAAACCGTTTCATTATATTAAAACTCCCTGTGAGATATTCACACCTTTTGGTCTCCTTTATCAGGATTCTCTCTGATTGAATGACAGATCACCCTTGTTAAAATGGTGCCGTGCCCCCATAAGTGTCGAAATGACCCCTGTTTACGGACTACCGGTTCGCCCGGAAGGTGCCTTGTTTCGACTGACATGTCGAGCCATTTTAATGCAATGAAATGCAAAGATCTCCATAATATGTTGTTTTTATGACATTTCGTGACATCCTGAGATCTATTGGCACATTGTTTGTCATTTCTATGATGAACTAAAAATAAAATAATCCAAGGAGGATTAAAATGAAACGGTTCAACGTATTACTCGGTATGGTTGCGATAGTTCTGGGGTTGGTATTTGTTCCGGTCTATGCGCAAGAGAGTGGCGATCAACCCGATCAGCCGGCGACGGTACAGCACGGTCCGAACTTCATCGATGAGGACGGAGACGGGTTTAACGATAATGCTCCTGATCACGACGGTGACGGCATTCCGAACGGCATGGACGAAGACTATGAGGCCATAGGAAGAGGCGCCCGGAATGCAGGCCAGGGATTCGTCGATGCCGACGGTGACGGGATCAATGATAACGCCGGTGGGATGAGAGGTGCTCAGCAGCGCTTCGGCAACAGGATGCAAAACTTCGTGGATGCCGATGGTGATGGAGTCAATGATAACGCTATGAGCCGCAATCGGATTAACCGGGGGAATGCCGCTATGCATGGCGGCCAGGGCGGATACGGTGTGAAAGATGGCACCGGTGCACATCCCCGTCCGCAGGACGGAACCGGGTACGGTCCCGGTGCGGGAACCGAAAACTGTGACGGTACCGGTCCCCAGGGCGGTGCACGCCGCGGAGGACCCCGGGCACAGCCGACTCCGCAAAATTAACTAATCCGGCAACAAGTTACACTTCAGAGCCCCGGTGAGACCGGGGCTCTTTTTTTTGCTAACTCATTTCATGGGTCACATCCGATCAGAGACATTCGTTTAAAAAGTGATACCATCTTTCATTCAGCGCATGTATACTGAATAGAACCATAGCTCAGGAGCGTTATGAAACCGCACCCCGTCAGAGTATTATTCGGATGTATTTTTCTTCTCTCACAGGCGATGTCACAACCGGGAGAGTTACCCGGTTTTCGGGCTCACCTTATCGATGATGATTTTCAGGGCGGTTACCAGGTGAGTTCGGCGGACCTGAACGGTGACGGCTTGCCGGATGTAATCGGGCTTTCTACCAATCCGACCAGGTTCGTCTGGTACGAGAACCCGGAATGGAACAAGTATGTTTTGACCACGCAAACCGACCGAAATATCGACGTGGCGCCCTATGATGTGAACCGTGACGGTCGTCCGGATCTGGCGCTGGCCAGTGATTTCGATCTGGGAAACAGTCTCCGGGGCGGCCGGCTGCACTGGCTCGTGAATCCGACGAGCCCCACACTGGAATGGCTCATCTACCGTATTGGGGCGGAGCCCACGGCCCACCGGATCCGCTGGGCGGATCTTGATGGAAACGGGCAGAAGGAGTTGGTGAATACCCCGATTATCGGCCGGGGTGCAACCTATCCGGAGTATAGTACAGGCGCCCGTCTGCAGTGGTACGGTATCCCTGAGAATCCTGCCGCCCAGGAATGGGAAGTCCATACCATCGATACCTCTCTACACATGATCCATGGTGTTGAGATTGTCGACTGGGACAATGACTTTCGTGACGATATCCTGACAGCGAGCTTCGAGGGGGTTCATCTGTTCCGTCCCTCCGGGATAATCGAGGCGCTCAACTGGCATAAAGTCCGGCTGGGAGCCGGAAAAAGCGGTGACAGACCAAAGCGAGGTTCCAGCGAGATCGCCCTGGGGCACCTGGGGCCGGCTCGCAGATTTCTGGCGACCATCGAACCGTGGCATGGGTTTCAGGTGGTTATCTACAATCCACCCGCTCAGGATCAGGCGTCACTCTGGCGCCGTACGGTGATCGATTCGTCCTTCCGGGACGGGCACGCTCTGGAGACCGCAGACCTCAACGGTGACCGGCTGGATGAGGTTGTTGCCGGGTTTCGGGGCGAACCGCATAATCTGTATATTTACACGGCAGCCGAC
>DATFLS010000459.1:0-5833 GCA_035267465.1 bacterium | reverse complement strand
GTTCACAGAGATAATCGGCAACCCATTGCGGAAGGCCAGCCCCTTCCCGAAGCTGACCCCCACCAGCAGCGAGCCCATTAATCCGGGCCCGGCGGTAACCGCAATCCCATCGATATCCGAGAGGGAGACTTCCGCGGTTTGCAGCGCCGATTCGGTGACATGGGCCAGTATCCGCTCGTGCTCTCGGGAGGCAACCTCCGGTACGACGCCTCCGTATTCACCATGCACCTGCTGTGACGCAATGATATTACTGCGCACAACGCCATCCGCCACCACACCCACTGATGTTTCATCGCACGATGTTTCAATTCCCAGCACTATCATTGGAACCGCCCTGACCTACTTTCTCACGATAATGATTTCCACCCGCTGGGGAGTGACATTTCGCCACTGCAGCACATCCGGCGGGGTATTTATTGTTGGAACATAATAATTCTGCCGCGGGTTCCACTGCCGGGCGTAATCGATAAATACTTCAATATCCGAAGACTGCAAATTGTAAATATACTGTGATCCCCCCTCTACGGTAAGTGCAATGGTTGATGGAGCGGTATTCGCGGTCAGCCGGCTGGGCACATTTCTCACCTCCACCGGAATATCGGTAATGCGGCGCTCACTAATGGTCTGGACGTCCGCATAGAATTTGGCCTGTTGGACAGAGCTCTGAAAAAGCTGCGGATTGGGCAGGGCGATATTCACCGTCCCTTCCACGAATCCATCGGCTCCCCGGATGCGCACCTCTTCAGTCCGGACTGCGTCAATTGCGGGCAATTGCCCGGCCGGTCCCTGCAATTCCAGAGAATCCGGGACAATGCGGATGTTACCTACCAGGGTGTACCCCGGGCTCGTCTCCACTTGAATATCAGGAATGACGGGAATTTGTTCGGTCGCCAGATCATCCAGCTCCAGCCGGATAAGCTCCGGTTGAACCACGCTTACCAACTCCAGATTCAATCCACGGGGCAGTATAATATTATCCGGGTGCTCCGTGATATATTCCGGAAGTTGAAATTCATACGAATCTTGCGCCATACGGGCGTCCAACCGGAGTGACATATCCGAATACGACCGGGTGATCATGGTCTTGAGATAGGTGATTCCCGTCCCCCGAAACCGGGCTTTCACCACCGACGGAATCTCATTCGCAATAGTCCTTTCACTGGGAACATTGACAATCCGGAGCGGCAGGTCAATCTGGTAGACATAACTATTGGAAATCACCACATACAACCACATGAGAATTGCCAGCACCAGCGCACCAAACTTGACTGCCGTATCAACCTGAAAGAACCGCTTGACTGCTTCCCAGACTGTTTGCAGCAACTCCACGGCTCACACTCCTTAACTGTACTCTGAAGGGGAAGGCCAGATAAACATAAGATGGATACCAAGAAGAACAACCTCCCCTGCCCGAGAAGGTAGCACTTCCATGCGGAAGAACCGGGAACTGATCCCAGGTTCGGATTAACGTTTGAGTGCTTTTTCGGAAATGGGCTCTCCCCGGCTCACGTCACCGTTATCAATCCGTAAGTTAAAGCCACAATCCGGATTAATACACACCCAGGCTTTGTATGGAATACTTGCCCCTTCCCGTCCGTAATCCGATAAGGGAACAAGGACTCCGGTTTCGCATTTCTGGCAATTCGGGAATTCTTGATGAACCATTTGCTCTTCTCCTCACTACATCCCAGCTGTTAATCGTTCCTTGCGTTGTTTACGCTGATTTATCTTCGTTGTCAGATTTCATTTCATCGGCTACCTTGTCTTCTTCCTCTTCCCCGGCTTCCTCCGGTGTATCTTCCGGTGTATCTTCCGCCTGAGCCCGCTCCTCCTCTTCTTCTTCCACGTCCTCCTCCGCTCTCTCTTCTGCAGAGGCCTCGGTCTGGTCTTCTTCCTCGGCTTGCTCGTCCGCAGCCTGGTCCGTTTCCTGCTCGTCTTCCGCTTCCTCAGATTCCTGTTCGGAGCGCTCCTCACCTTCCTCGATGGTGCGTCTGACTTCTTCCGGAATCTCGATTTTTTCCGCGGACTCCGACTCCTGTGTTTTCAGGAACATATCCACGTCATGCCGTTCCTTGTCCTGAATGAATTCATCGCGCGACAGGACGACTTTTTTATCATCCTCATTTATGTCAATCACCTTCAACTCCAGTGTATCACCCACCTGGATATTCCGGGTCAGGTGCTTGCGATCCTTTTTGGCAATATGCGACAGCGGCACGATCCCTTCCACATTCATATCCAGCGTGACGATGATCCCCTTGTTCAGGATCCGCTCCACTTTCCCTTCGGTGGTGGTACCGATACTGTAGCGTTCCTTGATCTGCGGCCACGGATCTTCTTCCACCTGTTTGAGTCCCAGAGAAATTTTACGCTCATTTTTGGACACGTCCAGCACCTTCACGTCCACTTCATCACCTCTGGAAAGAACCTCTTTGGGATGGCGGATTTTCCTGGTCCAGGACATATCGGAGACATGCACCAGCCCGTCGATCCCTTCTTCCAGTTCCACGAAGGCGCCGAACTGGGTGAGGTTGCGGACAATCCCGTTCACGATGGAGCCCGGTTCAAACCGCTGCTCTATTTCCTCCCAGGGATCCGGTTCCAGCTGCTTGACGCCCAGCGAAATCTTCTGTTCCTCCGGCTGCATGTCCAGCACCTTGATGTCGATCTCCTCACCCAGCGAGAACACCTCCGACGGATGTTTGATATGCTTGACCCAGGAAATTTCGGAGATATGCACCAGGCCCTCAATGCCCTTCTCCAGTTCCACAAACGCTCCGTAATTGGTGATGCTCACCACCTTTCCTGAGACCACCGAACCAATCGGGTACTTCTCTTCCACGTTCTCCCAGGGATGAGGCTGCAACTGCTTCAGTCCCAGCGATACCCGCTGTTTCTCCTCATCATAATCGATCACCATGACATCGATCACTTCTTCCAGGTTGACCACTTCCGAGGGGTGATTGACACGTCCCCAGGACAAGTCCGTGATGTGCACCAGGCCGTCGATTCCTCCCAGATCGACAAAGACTCCGAAATCGGTGATATTTTTCACGCGGCCCTGCAGTACCTGCCCCACTTCGATATCCTTCAGCAGCTCCCGGCGACGTTCCTTCAGATTTTCTTCCAGGAGTACTTTGCGGGAAAGGACCACGTTTTTCCGCGTCTCGTTGATCTTGACGATTTTAAAGTCGAAGGTCTGCCCCACGTAGGCATCAAAATCCTGAATCGGCCGGACATCGATTTGGGAGCCCGGCAGAAAGCAGTTCACGCCGTTCACGTCGACCATCATTCCGCCCTTTACCCGGCGAATGATCGTCCCTTCCACCACCTCGTCATTGGCAGCGGCATCGCTGACTTTCTCCCACTGCTTCATGAAGTCCGCTTTTTTCTTCGAAAGAATCAGCTGGCCTTCCTCATCTTCCAGAATGTCAAGGAAAACGTCCACATCGCTGCCCACTTCGGGCGCGTCCTCGTAGTCAAATTCTTCAATCGGGATGATGCCCTCGGCCTTGAAACCGATATCGACAACCACTTCCCGCTCATTCACTGCAATAACCCGGCCGCTGGTAATCTGGTTCTCTCCGATATCGCGTAAGGTTCCCTCCATGAGTGTCCGAAGCTGCTGGGTTTCCTCGTCTTCTTCCTCGCGCTCTTCCTCTAATTTATCTTTGGGCACCGTCCGGATTTTATCCAGTTCCATGATGCCGAAATCCGGGGGAGTTGACTGTCCGTTTCTCTCGGACGGTATGACTGGCTCGTCTTCCTCGGATTCCTCCGACGTGGTGTCCGTCTCCTCGTTATCAGTATCCAGGTCTTGTGTATCAGGATCAGAGTCCTGGGATTCAGACTGCTGATTGTCTTCGTCGACAACTTCGGTCGTCGTTTCCTGTTCCTGGGATTCCTCATCCCGGGGTTGTTGTTTCTTTTCTTCTTCACTCATGCAGAGTAACCTCCTGTAATTCCTTCTTCTTTACTTGTTCGACGATCATTTCCACCTGTTCTTCAATGGAAAGATTCGTCGTGTCAATCAGGATGGAATCGTCGGCAATCCGGAGCGGTGATTCCTCCCGCTCTGAGTCCCGCCGATCCCGATCGATCAATTCATGCTTCACTGTCTCCAGATCAAGTTCAATCCCCTGGTCGATTAACTGGTGTTGGCGGCGCTCGGCCCGCGTATCGATATTGGCATCGATGTAAAATTTCAGATCCGCATTCGGCAACACCCGGGTGCCGATATCCCGCCCTTCCATGACCACACCACCCTCTTCCGAAAGAGAACGCTGCAAATTTACCAGAATCGCCCGGACACCAGGAATTTCACTCACCTGCCCTACGGCTTTATCAACTCTGGGTTCCCTGATTTTTTCGGTAACGTTTTTCCCGTCGAGCAATACCTCCAGCTGATCGCCCGATCGGGTGAACTGGATCTGCACCTCGGCCGCTTCTTTTACAATCTGTGACTTGTCTTTCAGGGGAACCGCATTATTCAGGACATGCAAAGTAATCGCACGATACATCGCACCGGTGTCTACATAGGTGTACCCGAGCCTCTGCGCACTCAAACGAGCCGTCGTACTCTTTCCCGATCCAGAGGGTCCATCAATTGCTATAGTCAGTTTTTTCCTCATTAAGCCTTTGAATTTAGAAGATTCATAAATTGATTGCAAACGCTATTTCTCATTCCCGCCGATTTGCGCCCCAGGCCGGTCCGAACGGCATTCGGCTCACCTATCCCCGGGCAACTGCTGTTTCATTACTTTATTCGCGCTCCCCCTTCTTCTCTGTCCAGAATCCAGCTCACAATCGGGCCCAGCTCACTGGGATCCGAATCGAACTCATACTTCCGCTGATGGTAATATTCGGACGAAAAGTTTTCTTCTCCAGTATCATCCAGCTCTTCCAGCAGCCGGGCGATGCGCTCGCGCCACTCCTCCATATTACTTATCCGGAGATCCATCCACCCGTTATCCGCCCAGTAATCCACCCGCTCCGGCGTCGACTCGATTCTGTCCACGCCTTCAAATCGCGGAAAACTCAATACGGGGCCTCGCATAAATTTGTTTCCGGCCGGAAGCAAAATTCCGGTCCCGATGGAGAGGATAATCTGCCGCAAGGGACCATCCTGCCGAAGAATTTCCAGCATTTCCTCGGAGAGAGATTCGGGAGAGTAGTTCGGTATCCTCCGTATATCACCGGCTATCCGTTTCAGTAAATAGATTTCATACAGTAATTTGGTGATTTTCGGTGGTCCCAGCAGTTCGAAGGCAATCGATTTGGTCTGGTGGGCCTCTTCCAATTCACGCATTTTCTCTATCGCCGTGTCCCGGAGGGTTCCGCCCCAGTAGGACGGATTCAATACTGCCGCGTCCAGCGCACTCACAATATCAGTGCCGGTGTTCCCTCCTTTGATTTCCATCAGGACCTTGGAGGCGATCTCTTCCGGGGTGACGAATTCCATTAAGCCCTCAGCCGTGATTACCGCAAACTCTCCGGTCGAGTAGTACCCGTTCTCTCCGGCATCGATATACACCGACTCCACCACCCGGCCCGGCAGTTCTTCCCAGTATTGTTCCGGATATCTCTCCAGATAATCGTCCACCAAATGTGCCCACTCCACCTTGCAATCGTACATAGGAATGTAGGTTCCGTGCCGGCGGATTTTCCCATGCCCGATCTCTTTCCATCCGATGGCAGCGGCAGGCTTGATTTCTTTAATTATCGGGCTGTCCGGCGTGCGGGCCATCAGAAATAATAACAGCGAATGGGCGCCGGCCACCGAGGATTTGCTGAGCAGCAGTTTGGACGGCTTCTCTTCGCTGTGGGTGAAGGG